>JAFEGV010000004.1 GCA_018239665.1 Verrucomicrobiota bacterium
TCCTGACCTACTAAGAGAGTTTCTTTCTCAGGAGCTTCCTCCCTATATGATCCCTTCCACATTAATTCAGATTAATGATTGGCCTCTTACAAACAATGGGAAAGTTGATAAAAATAGTTTAAAAAACCTTTCACAGGCCTGAACTTTTTTTAGCTGCAATGATCGAAATTGTTTTATGAGGAATTTCTATCCTTGAAGAATATGGTTCTTTTCGGAATTTTTTGCTCTCTTCAATCAATTTACTTAAGAAAATTTCTTGTTGATGAGAATCTAAAGGAGCATAGCATGAAAGCCATCCCAAAACGTAATTCTTAAAATCGATTTCACTTTCATATTCAAAATTCACATCTTCTATTTTAAAGACGTTTAAGACCATATGATTTCTAGTTAAAATCTTCGCATGTTGATCTGTTGACAACATAGTATTTACAGCAGAAGATTTTATTAATTCAGGAAAATTCTTTTCCAAAACCTCCTCAAAGAGTTGGACATACGGAGTTTCTTTTGAGTAGCTAAATAAAATAAAATGACCATTTGGTTTAAGAAATTTAGAAATAAGCCTTAACGTTTTGCGAGGATCTCTAATCCACATAAAAGCATTTGTACAAAGAATGAGGTCAAAGCTTTCAGGATCAAAATTCATTTCTTCAGCTTTCAATTGATGAAATTCTAAGTTACTAAACTCATTTTTCGGAAACATTTCGGAAGCTAATGAAATCATATTCGGAGATGGATCAATCCCAACAGATCTTCCGAAAGGAGCATATTTGGATAGTTCTCCAATGATGTAACCATGACCACAACCTATGTCTAAAATCGATGCTTCGGGAGATATCTGTATGTCTTTTAATAGACTATAAGCCTGAGAGTATTGAGACTTAGAATTTTTTTTATAATGAAGCGCATCCAAATCAAAACTTGTCGTCATATAACCTTTTTGCTTTTACTGTGTATAGTTAATTTTTCTTTCAAGTTTCTTAATCAGTGGAAAGTATACCCAGGAAATTGAAAAAGAAACAAAAGAAAAAGAAACTAAAAATGAAATTGACCATTGACAAGTTGTATAAACCATGACAAAAAGGGTAGCTAATAAAAATGCTACTGTATCAGCTGATTCAACTAATCCTAAAATTTTTCCCTGATCGTGAGTCGATCTTCCTGTTGCTAGAATCGAAAGGATAGTAGGTGATAAGAAGGCATTGCCTAGTGCATGCAAGGTATAACATATTCCTATTAGCAAACTTTGCGAATGAATAAAATTCATAAGAAGAAAGTAGGGGAAAAACGACAAGAATGACAAAACGTAACCATAATTCATCATTTTTCTGTCACTAATTTTGCTAAGAGGGCGACCTTGTAATATAAGCGCTCCAAAAAGATAGCCGAACATCATTGCTAGGGTAATTTGTTGTGGAGAGCTATTGCTTAGATCTATTTGAGAAATGATGATACTATACATCGAAATTTCCCAAAGGATGTAAGCTGAAAGGCCATACTTTGTTAACGGCCTTCTCAGTTCTTTTGCAAGTAAACCAATCTCTCGAATTCCTACTTTCCAGCATTTAGAAAAGATGTTTCGAGAATGATAAGCAAGTTGAACATCATGAGGAAGATGTGCGGTTTTGTCTGATGTATCTTTAAATGCGAACATGCAAGCAATTAAAGAAGCTAATAAAATGATCGTTGAAATCGAAATATAAACAAAATTACTCTTAGAAAACAAATTAATTGCTATTAAAGTAATAAAAGCTATGGAATAAGTGCTCGACGCTAATGCAAAAGATCTTCTGTAATTTTTTCCTTGCGTGTCTGCGATTGCAGCAAAGGAAATTGGGATTGTATTTCCCCAAACTGCTTTGCATGCCAATGCAAGAATTAAGAAAAACCCAAAGCGAAGGTAGTAATCTGAATAGAGATAGGTACATAAAAGACAGAATAATGAAACAGAGAATGAAATAATTAAACTTTTTTTCCTGCCTAAAAAGTCAGAAAGAGCTGATTGAATCGATGCAAAAAATACTTGGAGAACCAAAAAGCCAAATACGAAAGCTGTAGCAATGAAATGTGACTGTTGATCATTAACAATGACTATAACATTTTCACATATAATATCCGCATAAACAAAAAGACTGATAATCAGAAGTGTTATGAGTCGTGATTTTTTGGGGATTAACACGCTTGTCCTAACTTTTCTTTCATTTCATCTGAAAAGACTACACTCCTACCGCTAAAATAAACCAAAGTAATGACTTATTGAGCCTGCAATGTGATTATAGACATGTTTAAAATTTTGTGTAAACAGGCGCTTTTCTGCGCCATCGGTTCCACATTTAAACTTGCTGAGCCCTCTTTTCTGATCTTGCACCACTTCTATTAACAAAACTTCTACCCTTGACGCTTAAAATATAAAGCTCTCCATTAACAATCTTTACTTAACTCTAACTTACTGCCTTCATTGACGCTTGACAAAACACCCAGGAGAGCTATAGTCTCAATTAATTATTTTATACTCCTTAGCGTTGGTCATGAGAAGACGTCTTGTCGAACACAATCAGAACTTTTGGCAGATGAGCTGCATTCTGGGCTCTGCTATGGGACTGCCCGTCATGATTGTGGGCGGATCTCTTGCTAAAACTCAAGGGCCTGGCAGCGCGGTGTTATCGATTTTGATCGGCAACCTTATTCTGTGGATCATTGGCTTAGGGATCTATTCCATGGCCAAAAGCAGCCATAATGCCATCGAGAATGTCGGGGATTATCTGGGAAAGACGGCCGGAATGATCGCAGCTCTGCTTTTTTGTATCGCAATTTTAATCTGGTATGCAATCCAAATCGAAGCTGCGGCTACTGTCGTTCACCTTTTGAAAGGGTCGGTTTCGCGTTGGGCAATCGGATTGCCTTTAGGGGTCGTTGCAGCCCTGCTGAGCATAGGAGGCATCCGGGTAATCAAGTGGGTGTGCGTTAGGAGTTTTCCTTTTCTGTTCTGCTATATGGTTTATGCTGCATTGGCTTCTAACCGCTCTGTGGCATTTGCAGGAACTTGGGGAATTTCCATTTCTGGAGTTGTGGCTGTTGTGCTGAGCTGGCTGCCTGGAATCGTCAGTTTGCCTACTTTTTTTCGACATTCCCGTTCCAGGGAGGACGCTGTTTTAGGATTGTCCCTCTTCACTTTCTTCCATGCATGCTTCGGGATCTTCATAGTCTTAATGGGGATAGACAGCATAGAGAGTTTTGCTTCCAAAGACTTGATCGATTCGTCATTTGCCGGTTATACCATTTTTGCAATGGCTTTTATTCTGCTGTCGATGATCTGCGTGAACTTGGTTAACATCTATTTTGCTTCGGCTTCTTTAGAAGTGATCTTTCCTCGTTATCGAAACACGGTCCTATTGTGTTTAGTTGGGCTATGCGGCACGGCGGTCTATGCCGCTTTTCATTTTTTCTTGAAGGTCTCTTTTTCATACTCGTCCACGCTCAACTATTTAGAGACGATCGCTGACAATTTTATTGTCAGCCTGGGAACGGTGCTGTTGCTCGATCTGCTGGTGAAAATTGTCGTGAGACACCGTCCAAGGCCTCTGGAACAGTTTTGGAGCAGTTTTTGTTGGATTGCAAGCTGCATCATTGCACTGGCTGTCCAGCTTAACAACCCTTCCAATCCCAATATCGCATTGATTTCGGGAACTAGCGCCATTATTTTATTTCTTGTGATCATCTTGGTTGAAGAAACGATATGGTCAGCAAAAAAGTTGACTTGAGATCCTTGAATTGTTCAATGATCTCAAGTTACGTTTTTCATCTTATCGCAATAGACATGCGACAAAAAGACTCGGGAAGGATTGTCCGCAGAGCAGCCCCACTCATGGGCTTTTGCCTTATGGTAATGATAGTCCTTGTCCTCAATGCCATCGATCAATGGCTCTTTTGAAGAGTCGGGATATTGTCGGTGGACAGCAGTTGCTGCCAGCATCAAGTCGATAGGGCTATATTCTACCAGTTCGGTTTTCCACGAATCGAGATCGGGAAGTGCATGAGATTCTCTGCAGGTGGTTCCCACGATGACAAGAGCTGGCTGATCGGGATCGAAGGAGGAAGCGCTGGCTTCTCTGTATCCCTGCTCTGTAGGTTCAAAGAAAAGCGCCATTTTCTGCACCACTTCATAATTCCGGTCTTGCGCCTTTTGGTCCGCGAGAATCACAATCGGGATGCGGCTTTTTAGAGCGTGCTTCATGAGAATCTGCGCCGTCCAATAGCCAGGAATGCAGTGAAGGCCTTTATAGTTGATTGTAAATTGGCCGGTGACCATTTCAGTATTGAAAGAAGGAAGTTCGCCGGCAATCCGTTGAACAAACGAGACGGATTTCTTAGAGACCCTTTCCCTAAGGAATCGGACGAGCTCATTGGCAAAAAATCGGCTGACGTTATGAAACTCTCTGAGCTTTTTTGTATCAGTGGACTCGTGCAGGGCCAAAGGGAGTTCTTTTGTGAATGCTTTGGGGGTTTTAATCTTTGAAAGGATAAACGACTCGATCAAGAACAGTTCGTTATAGTGCATTGCGATCTTCATCTCTTCTTTTTCAAGAAGGTCCTTTAAGGAAAGGTCTTTAGGTAAAGAGGGGTCTTTGAGCAGGGCTTCGGTCTTTTGTTTAGCCAACGTTAGTTTTTTCAAAAGGGCATTTCCGTCAATAAAAGACCCGGAAGTGATCACAGCCAATTTAACCGCTCTAATCTGGCAGGCATTTTCTCCGACAAGAGGGTCAAACTCTTTGAGGTTTCCTTTTTGCCAAGCTTCCATCGCTTGTTCCCCTGCAACGAGGAGCATGAGGTACTCTTTTAAGCCATCTTTGAGCTTGTCTCCCGCTTTAGAAGACAGGTCATAGGGAAGCAGCTCGCTTAAAGCATGGCGATGTTCGACAAGTTCCATGCGCTTTTTAGCCTTTATCTCCCTTCCCTGGAGTAAGGACAGATCATTGGCTATCAACCTGGAAAACCTGAGGAAGTCCTTAGAGACGCTAATTCTGTCGATTGTCCGCGCTGCTTGAATCATAACGAAGCCTCTACAAGCTCCAGTTCACGGGCAAAAATTCCTCGCAGAAAATGAAGTCCCATAGGCTGTTTGGCGATCGGGGCGTGAGTGATTAAATTACCGGTCAAGGCGGCGTAGACGTGCTGAATGAAAAATGTCGAAGGGTTTTCTACAGCGAAGCCTTCGTTAAGGGCGTGTTGTTTGTAAGCCGAATAAGCCCGGTCTTCTACATCATCGAATAGGCTATCGAGCGCTGCGTCAGGATACTGGCGATGGTCGGCGGCTCCTGCCAAGACCACATCGATAACGGATTTTTCGCTCATACGGGCTTTCCATTCTGATTTTGACCAAGAGTTCCGGTCGACAACCGCAATTCCTTGAATGATGCAGGCAGGTTTTTCTAGATCAGCGGCAGTCGGTTGGACTTGACGGTAGGCCCCATCGCGGCCAACTGCATAAAAAAGCTTCTCTTCATCGACTAAGGAATATTCCTCTCCGTTTTTTTCTAAAAATTTGGCGTAGATGACGAGGGGTATGCTTTCCTGTTGGGCTGTGGAAAGGAGTGTTTTGTATGTCCAAAACATCGGAATACAGGGCAATGCATTGTGGACGAATGTGAACTCATCGGAGACCTTCGCAATGAGGTCGGCATCCTGAAGAGCGAAAGCTTTTTCTCTGACAAATTGAACGGATGCCGCTGCAAGCGTTTTTCTAAGCTTACTTATTAAGTTAAGGGCAAAAGAAGTCGAGACATCTCCATAGCGCTTTAAGTTTTTAGGAGCCGCATTTTCAACTCGAAAAATTGTCGGAATGGATTCATTGCTACATTTTACTGCTTTCATTTCCGAAAGAAGAAAGGACACGATAAGGATTAGCTCGTTGTAGGAAACGGAAATTTGAAGATTATTGCTTTGGACGATTGTCTGAAAAGTTTGCTCACTTCTCATAAGCGCATCAAGGCTTGAATGTTCTAATAGTCCTTCAAGTCTATTTAAAACTTCGAGAAGATCACGCTCTAAACAATTGATATTCTGACTAATGCTTGAAACTAATTGACATAGCCAAATAGCACGAATTTCACAGGCATTCTCACCTACTAGACTGTCGAACTTTTGATAGTCTCTATTGTGAACTGCTTGAACAGCCTGGGTCGCTGCATTGATCAGCGCTTGGTATTCTTTTAATGAAGAGCGGAGACTTCCATTTTTTTTGGAGTCCAGCTCATAAGGAAGTAGCTCTGAAAGGTACAACATATAATCCATCCTAAATAAAGTTAAATTCAAAAATGCCAATTAATTTTAATTAATAATTTTAAGGCAAAATTAAACTGTTAAAACTGTTGAATTAGGACTGAGCTACAGCTCTTTGAAGAAAATGACCGCTTATGGAACCTATAAATACTCCGGCCAAAGCAAGGATTGGGCCGCCGAGAACAAAACCGACAATTCCTCCGGCGCATGCACAAAATGCTTCACCTAGGACGTTATACAGCTTAATAATTTTTTTATTTTTTTTCATAATTACACCTTATATTAACTACGCGGACATTACTTATTATATTGAATAGATGGTATTAATGTCAAATAATTATTATAAAATATGATTATAATGTTAACTAAATTTGAATAACATGTAATCAACGGACTGTTAAAAAGTTAACGATTCTGCATGCACGCCTAGCAAGAAAATTCTTTAAATCTGTATAAATCACTAAGATGGGGTCAAATAGGTGCGGCCCCCCGCAGAGGGACGTTATCGATGCTTAAAGGTCAGTTTTTCTATGATAACCAGAACTTTTACCAACTGGCGAGCATTCAAAGCGCTTCAGTCGGCCTTTCTGTCATTATTATTGGTAAACAGCTAGCAACTGTATATGGAGCTGGAACAGCTATTTGTTCGATCGCCTTAGGCAATCTCATTCTATGGCTAGTTGCCATTGCCGTTATATCCATGGTGGATCGAGAAAAAGCACATGCGATCGCTAACATCAAGGAATACCTCGGCAAATATGGCGGGATGATCGCAGCTCTCATTTTAATGGTCGCAGTTCTGAACTGGTATGCCTATCAGATCACATTTTCCATGAGCACAATTGAAAGTTTAATTCAGGGAGGGATCCAAAAAGGAATGCTGATCCGCATTGGAGCCGCGCTTGGGCTGCTTTGCGCTCTTTTAGCTCTTGGTGGAATTCATCTACTAAGAAAGATGACGGTGGCTAGCCTACCCTTGCTGTTGGTCTATCATTTATATGCCATTATTTCTACAGATCGGACAGTTCCTCTTGAAGGAACTTGGGGACTCTCTTTTACTGCTGTAATGACCTCTGTTCTGATTTTGCTACCAGGGGTTATCAACTTTCCTACTTTTTTTCGTCATTCCAGGTCTAGAGCCCACTCTTTTTTAGCGCTGACTGTGCTTACAATCCTCATTACTTTTTTTGAAGCGACGACGATTTGGATCGATTTTCCGTTCTCATATCAATTTGCCAATACAGTTGCGCTTGCTGCATTCATCATCGTGATTCTAACATATTGCAATTTAGTGAATATCTATCTCGCCTCGGCTTGCTGGGAGACTTTTTCAGCGCGGTTTGGAGAGCCCAAGGGATTTGCGATCATTGGACTGTTTGGAACATTGACGTACACCTTTGTCCAAGTCTCAACGCCCGTTCAATTTTTGCAAGACCTCACCAACGCCTACATCGCAAGCCTGGGCGCTGTCCTTTTGATGGCTTATCTGACCCGATTGATTGTGAGGCATCGGCCAAGGCCTCTTGAAAAAACCATCACGATAGCCACCTGGTTGTTTGGCTGCCTGATCGCCACCCTTTATGAAGTCCAACATTTTCTCAAAGGAACGGATGCGTTGTTTGCCGGAATGAACGCAAGCTTGCTGTTTTACATGGGTGTCATCTTTATTGAAGAAACGGTATGGGCGGTCAAGGTCCGGTTCGGTGTTCAAAAAGCAAGAAGAGGGTGACCTGAATGCAAAAAAGCATTGCCGCTTCGCATGAGCTTACCGACACCAATCAATCCGTCTGGCAGTTATCCGTGATCCAGCTCAGCGGCTGGATGAGCTTGCCTATTTTGGCAACGAGCGTCCTGATCCTGCAGGTCAACTCGTTCTATGGCGCCATCATGACCATCTTTGTGGGAAATGCGATCCTTTGGTTTATCCGGCTGGGGATCATCATGATGAGCTACCGCCACAGGCAAAGCACGTTGGACATCTCTCGCGCGTACCTGGGAAATCGGGGGGCCTACTTTATCGGGGCCCTGCTTCTCATATCGACGTTGGCATGGTTCATTGCTCAGACGACGGGGGCCAGCAAGACCCTTGTCCATCTCCTCAACATCCAAGAAGATCCGGGAATCGATCAATTTATCCAAATGAGCGTTCTTTTAGGGATCCTGAGCACCCTTTTCTGCATGGAAGGGATCACGGTCTTAAGAAAGCTGACGACGTTCGCATTTCCCTTTATAGTGGTTGCTTTCATTGTAGCGTTGTTAGTCGTGCCCTTTAAAATTCCTTCCGACAATGGACAGGAACTGTCTTTAGCCGGCATTGGTCTAGTTCTTGGCGCCCATTTGGGGATCACTTCCGATCTTCCCACTTTTTTTAGGCATAGCCGCTCGCTAAGAACGTCTGTCGCGGCTTTGACGGTCATTCAATTGATAAGCTTAGTTCTGGCGATATGCGGCCTTTATTTCGGATCGATCATTCAGGAAGGATTTGAGATCAATTCCGCTGTTGTTTTGGGAACTGGAAACGAGGCGCTCCGATTTTCCTTAATTCTTCTAGTGTTCTTATCCGTCATCTGCGCAAACGTCGCTAACGTCTATTCCGCATCGGTCGGTTGGGAGGTCATTGCTCCTTCTGCGCTTGTTGGCCGTAAAGAGTATTTGATCTTAGGACTCGGACTGACGACCGTCTTCATCATGGTCTCCGACCTGCTTTCCGTGGAGCTTCTTTTAGAA
Organism: Verrucomicrobiota bacterium; assembly: GCA_018239665.1. Classification (GTDB taxonomy): domain Bacteria; phylum Chlamydiota; class Chlamydiia; order Chlamydiales; family Rhabdochlamydiaceae; genus Acherontichlamydia. The sequence continues at coordinate 9,004 of JAFEGV010000004.1, forward strand.
GCATCGGACAGCGCCCTTGTCAATTTATGCATAATCCTTGTTTTGGGATATGTATTGAGCAGGATTTTGAAAAGCAAGCCTAGCGACTATGAAAAGCACACCTACCTGGCAGCATGGTTCTTTTCAACCTTAGTGAACACGTTGCAGTACTCAGGCATGGCCAAACTTGAAAACTCTCCGCTGATGGTCAGTCTTGCGGTCATCGTATTGACAATCGGTGTCGCGCAATTTGCCAAAATGGTGATCAACAGCACCTCTTCCCGCATAAAACTGTAAGAAATTATTTAATCCGCAGAGATAACCCTCCGATCATGTTAATATGAGTAATACCCAAACAACATCAAAAGTTGGGAATTTGACAAGGAGACGCCTTGATTTTGAGCCAGGCCGTGCCAGCGCCGAAGCAGCTCAACTTGAAAAAGTTGGGCGATGCAGGCGGGTCTCAAAATCAGTGGCTGTCGACGTCGTCAAAAACCAACTTTTGATGTTGTTTGGGTATATATCTATCCTTATTTTTTTAAGGTTAACTGTTGAAATACCTTTTTCTTTTTCTTATCCGCCTCTATCAGCTCACTTTAAGTCCTTTCTTGGGCAAGTGCTGCCGTTTTTATCCAAGCTGCTCAGATTATGCTATTGAAGCAGTCAAAAAGCATGGAGCTTGGAAAGGCGCATGGCTTACGGCCAAGCGTCTAGTGAAGTGCCAGCCCTGGCATCCGGGCGGCGTCGATGAAGTCCCCAATTAAACTTTTAATTTCCACAGAAATTAATCCTGCAAAAACTCAAATGTAATTTGACATAACCAATAAAAACGCAATTGCTTTTAACAACTAATTAGATTATTGTATTTCAAATTAATTTGAGGAATCTATGTCATTTGCATTATCTAACAATAATTCTTCTTATACAAGAAATCCGCTTTGCGAGGGATTTCATTCATTCCGAGTTGCCGCAGAAACCACTTTCAATGACACCGTTCCCAAAGTTCAAGATTTCGTAACGTCTCCCATTGGCAAAGGGATGATCGGGTTCGGATTAGGATTAGGAATGCATCTAGCCTACGGGCCAATCACAGAAAGAATCCTCACAGCCTTAGGGTATACGGTTTCCGAAAGCGGCGCTGCAGATCCGTTTATGTCCATGGGACTCCCTTCAAAGATCATTCTCATGCCATTGATATGCATCATAGGCCCTGTGCTGGAAGAGTTGCAGTTTAGAGGGGGCTTGCAAGGATACATCAAGGAAGCGCTGGAATCATTTTACACCGATCGGGGCTTATCTGAATCAAATGCTAATATGGCAGCCCGCGTGTCATCAGTCTTTTTTTCATCGGTTATTTTCGGCCTTGTCCACTTTACTAATGCGATTGTGTTTTGGTGCAATCCCGTTCTTTTCCTTCCGCAAGTCATTGCGGCGACTGTCATGGGTGTGATATTCGGACTTGCCAAAGAGCTCACAGGCGACTTGGCGATGCCGATTGGAATGCATATTGGCAATAACACACTTGCCTGGGCCAACATGGTCAGCCGGCACGTATAAAAAGCCGAGTTCGGCGCCTTCCATTTTGAATTGATCCTGCGACCGCAATAGCAGGATTTCCGATCAGTTCAAGTTTTTATCGAAAAAAATTCTCTGTATTTCTCGAATTCTGGAACGCTTGTTGTGCCGGCAAGGACCAGCTCTGCGAGGAGCTTGCCGATCAATGGCGCAAACTTAAAGCCATGGCCGGAGCATGCGGAGGCGATGGCGATCCGCTTGTCGCCGGGAAGCAGATCGACGATAAATCCTTCGTTCGGCAGGTTCGCATAGAAGCATGTTTCGCTCGAGACAAGCCGTTCGATTTTCGAAACGAAATGGGTACGGACAAAGTCTTCGAGGATGTTGACTTGGGCCGGATCAGGATCGGTTTGTTGATCGGGATCGTCAGCAGGGCCTGATGTGACATGGCGGGCGATCTTGATCCCTTCATAGCCAAATTCAGGCAGTCCATAAAAAATACCGTTCGCCCCTTCTCCAATATAGGACCAACAGGGAAATTGCCCAACGGGATTGGGTGGCCCTTGCAATTTGAAATAAGCGACTGTCTGCCGAATCGGTGTGATGGGCAGCCACTGGGAGGCCCATGCTCCGGTAGTTATGACGAGGCGCTTTGCAAACAGATCGCGTGTGTTGGTGACGAGGCGCAAATTGGAAGAGCTTGGATCGATCGTTTCGAGCTTGGTGTTTTCAAGAAGGGCAACGCCTTGTTCGGCGCAGATGCGCAATAACTGCTGAATGGTCTGACTTGCTGCGATGACTCCTGCAGTACGGTCGTGAACAACGGCAGCAGCTTGATGAAAATGGAATTGGGGGAAAAGACGTTTTGCTTCTTGAGGTGTTAAGATATCGGCCTTGAGATGGGATTGTGAAATGGTTTGAAGATAGCCTTCAAATGTTTGGTCGCTGCCGAAAAAACAACCGGGATTGGGATAAAGGAGCTGAGTATTTGTTTGCCGCTCCAGCTCGGGCCAATCTTGCTCGCAGAGCCGTCTCATGAGTTCGATATAGGCGGGATGGGAATAGGTGCTGCGGACAATGCGGGAGGCGCCGTGGGAGCCGCCGAAGGGATGGCCCACGGTATACTGTTCAAGGATCCCCACTTTAAGCTTATGGTGGCTGGAAAGCTGGCTGGCTGCAGAAAGTCCATGGATTCCTGCGCCGACCACGATGACATCGAATTCAGTGTTCATGTTGTAGGACCCCTGCCTTAGCAGGGGCGTTGGTAGATTGGACAATCAATTATAGCAGGTCCGGCACCAAATGTAATAGTTTTCATTGCAGGCATGGCAGACGCGGCATTCCCATGACCCGTCGGGGCAATCTCCTTGCCGATAGTCTTTGATGAACATCCCTCCATGGTCAGTATGGATCCCCGATGTCTGGACAGTATTTCCACTGAAGTGGATGTAGATTTGGTCTTCAACGATGTCGATTTGGGAAGATTGGATATAGATTTTCTCACACTCTATGAATTTAGGGGGTTTTGGACACTTGGGGCATCCTGCATTGGCAGCGATCGATCCAAAGCAAAGGATAAAGAGGAGCGTTAAGAAATGGTAGTGTGATGTTTTCATAGGTGTTCTTCCTTGTTATCGACCCCAACAATTGTTAGGGATTTGCAAAGAATTCGTTGTATCTTTGTGAAAATTTTTTGACAAGAAGGAATTTTTGAGAGCAGGGCATTCTCTCTATGCAGAAGGAAAGATATTAGGTTTGTTTCTTTTCCGGGATCTCGAGCTGCTTTCCGAGGCGCAGACGTTCCGACTCGAGGTTGTTGACCTTCATGATCTCCTCGACCGTCACATGATATTTCCTGGCAATTTTCCACAAGCTGTCGCCGGCTTCGACGGTATGCAGCTTTTTTTTGTGGCTGACTTGTGGGGCGGTTTCTTTGAGTCCTGCTTTTGCTTGGGCAAGGAGGGGTTCCGCTTGGGGTTGTTGCGGCATGGCCTGAGGCGCAAATCTTGCTAAAGCTTGGTTGTGATCGTAAGGTTCGGGAAGGGTTTCATTAGCGAAGGCGTAAAGGGTTGTCGCTGCTTTTTTCCAAACAGCGTCGGTGCGCGGCGATGTCAGGAGTTCTTTAGCCAATGTTTCCAACTCGGGCGTATTGCTCTTCAGGATGTCAAGGATGATCAAGATATGGGTGTCATCAAGGTGTTTGACGACAAATTCATGGTCGTTGCGCAATAAAAGCTCTGCAGCAAGCGGCGAGTGTTGGCTTAAATATTGCAGGAGGAACGCGCGTCTGCGGTCCGGCGATAGGTCAAGGGCTTGCCTCTGGGATGCGGTGAGTTCGGCAATCGCTTTCCAATCTCCTTGGCAAAGAAGTTCGACCAGTTTTTCAAAGGGGAGCATCAGCCCGGACTTGGCGAACAGTGTCTGCACAGTATGAAATTCATAAGAAAGATAAAAAGACTCTAGCAGGCTTGCATCATATGGCGGGATGGAGCGTTTGATTTCATAAAAAAGGCCTTGGCTGGTAAACGGCCACTTCTCAGTGCGGGCGTACTGGACAATGGCTTGAAACTGAAAATCGGCAAGACCCGGATAAACGCCGACGTCGATGCTTTCCGATCCGTCGGGATGGCGCAAGGGGATCTGCCGTTTTTGCAAATTGATCCCCCCCAAGGCTTTTTCTAAATTGAAATGATGGAAGGCGACCAAGCACGATAAAGCGATGTCCCTTTTTGTGAGCCCCTCTTCGATGGGATCTTTATTTTCCAGGCGGAGAAGAAGCTCTTGGTAGGGAAGGAAGGAATAGGCGCGCAAGTATTGTTCGTTCGAGGCCGTCGCTGCGTTTTGTTCTTTGGGAGCGGGTTTGAGCTCGATGGCAAGCGATTGCTGCCTCTCTTGGAGGACAAAATAAATAAACGTGGCAAGCAGTCCGATATTGAGGGTGCCGCTGATGATGAGGGCTTGCGTGAGCCATTTTGTACGCTTAATCCACGGATTTTCAGATGGACGCGAATTCATAATTTTCTTTTCTGGGATATGAGGAGTTTGTTATAAGAGATGCTCGAAGCTGAGAGTATCTCCTAATCTTAAATTTTTCCAGAGTTTTATGAAAGTCCCTATATCGTGGTTAAAAGATTTTTTGAACTTCAATCTGACACCTCAAGAAGTGGCCGATGCGCTAACGCTCGCCGGGCTTGAAGTGGAAGGGATTGAAATGTCCCCTCTCGCCTTCTCAGGCGTTGTCGTGGGATCTATTGTTGAAGTGGCCAAACATCCCAATGCCGACAAGCTGCAAGTTGCGACTGTGACGGATGGCGTCGAGTCGTTTCAAGTTGTCTGCGGCGCTCCTAACTGCCGGGCAGGCATCAAGACGGCCTTTGCCAAAATTGGGGCGGCCCTCAAAGATGAATCGGGAAAAGAGTTTAAGATCAAACGCTCGAAGCTGCGCGATGTGGAATCGTTTGGAATGCTCTGTTCTCAAGCCGAGCTCGGATTAAGCGCAAACCACGACGGGATCATGGAACTGCCCGAAGAATGGCAGGTTGGACAGCCTCTCGAGTCGTTCTATTCGGATGCCATTCTTGAAGTGTCGTTGACGCCGAACCTCGGCCATTGCATGAGCATCTACGGGATTGCCCGCGAACTGTCTGCAATTTTGGGACTCCCATTGAACAAGCTCGATTTTCCTTTGCGTGAAGTTGGCGAACCGATCGGAGAAAAGGTGCGCCTATCTCTCATCGACAAGAAACAATGCCTTCGGTATGCCTGCCGCCTTGTCGAAAATGTTCAGGTCGGACCTTCTCCTGACTGGTTGAAAAAAAGGGTGGAGTCCGCCGGCGTGAGAAGCATCAACAATGTCGTTGATATCGGAAATTTTGTGATGCTGGAGATCGGCCAGCCCCTTCACATGTTCGATGCCAGCCTCATCAGCGGCCAACATATCATCGTCACCTCGCAAACGGCGTATACCACGCTGGAAACCCTCGACGGAGCTCAACGGGACATCCCCCCGGAAGCTCTCCTCATCTGCGATGACAACAAGCCTTTGGCGTTTGCAGGAGTGATGGGCGGCATGAGCACTGCCGTCACAGATAAGACACGCTCGATCTTGATCGAAGCTGCCGTTTTTTCTCCGCAGTCGATCCGAAAAACGACCAAGCTCCTTTCCTTGCGCAGCGACTCTTCGCAGCGGTTTGAAAAAGGCATTGACCCCAACGGCGTGATCAATGCGTTGAACAGGGCTGCATCGCTTCTTCAGGAGATTGCCGGAGGAGTTGTCGCGTCAGGCCACCTGGATCAGAAAGCCCATGCGTTTGAAGACAAAAAGATCGCCTGCCGATTGAACCGTGTGAACGAACTGCTTGGCACGCAATTGAGCTTAAGCGAAGTGCAAGAGATATTCCGCAGGCTTGGATTCCTGAATGCCGTGGAAGGATCGCACAGCCTTATCGTTTCCGTTCCTTCCTACCGCAATGATATCAGCATCGAAGCCGACCTGATCGAGGAAGTGGCCCGGATCTACGGATATAACAACATCCCGAGGCGCCCGCCTCGCCACATCGCATCGACGATCTTGCCAGCTCCCATGTACATGATGGAAAAAACGGCAAGAAGCCGGCTGATCGCTGAAGGGCTGCAAGAGTGTGTCACATGCGACCTGATCAGTCCTGTCCAAGCTGAAATGGGCGTTGAAAATGCCCTTTCAAAAGAATCGCTCATCTCTGTGCTCCATCCGAGCTCGATCGATCAATCGGTGTTGCGCGCTTCTTTGCTTCCAGGCCTTCTTCAAGTTGTCAAATACAACCGCGACCACTCCAACGACAACCTATCAGGCTTTGAAATTGGACGGATCCATTTTAAAGACGGGGAAAACTTTAAAGAGTTTTCGACTGCGGGAATCGTGATGACAGGAAAAGCTTCTCCCTACCACTGGGACCCGAAGCCTCGGGAAGTCGATTTTTTTGATCTCAAAGGTATCGTCGAAAACTTCCTGGCAAGCTTTCACATCGCCCCTGTTTCGTTCGTACGCTCCCATCTTCATAATTTCCATCCTGGCCGCCAAGCGAGCATTAAAGTTGGGGACCAGACAATCGGCGTGATCGGTGAGGTGCATCCTAACCACGTCCAAAAGCTTGATATCGGACAGCGGGTCTATTTTGCTGAGATCAATCTCCAGGACGTCCTGCAGCTGGCGCCCAAAACGGGACAGGTTGCCGAGATCAATCCATACCCAGGTTCAGAAAGAGATTGGACGATCACAGTCTCTGAAGAGATGACAATCGCCAAACTTCTCGATATCATCAAAGAAAGCTCGTCGCGTCTTCTTGAGCAGGTCTATCTTTTAGATCTTTACAAAAGCGACCAGATCGGCCAAGATAATAAGAACGTCACATTCCGGTTTTACTATCGCGATCAAAAAAAGACGATCGCTTTTGAGACCGTTGAGAAAGAACATGCGCGCCTAACTGAGGCTGTTCAGAAAAAACTAGAAGTCTAATTTTGTACGAGGTCGAACGATGAAACATAAAGTATACGCTCTCCTAGCTTTTGCAGGATTGGCCCTCTGCGGGTGTAATAACAATAATCAAGACGATGATGTGCTTTCTCAGCGTTACATTCACAAATATGGTTACGCCGTTTCCAAAGCGGAATGGGATGAACGGGACTATCCCGGCCAAGTGATCACGAACATGCGCAACGGGGTCACCGTGACTGCAACGTATGAATACGGGATGCTCCATGGTCCTACCACCTATACTTTCCCGCATAGCCAGACCGTCGAACATTTCTATCTGTACAACCAAGGCGCAAAGGTCAAAGAGATCCACTACAACCCAATGGGAATGCCTGTGCAGGAGCGCGTCCAGCTCTCCCCTTCACGCTACGCTATCACCATGTGGTATAACGAAGGGGCGCCTCTTCTGATCGAAGAATTTGTCGGCGATGAGCTGCTCGAAGGACAGTACTTCACAGCAACGAATGAAATCGAATCCCGAGTCGATAAAGGCCGAGGCGTAAGGCTCCATCGCGACGCTTTTGGAACGCTCCTCTTCAAAGAAGAGATCGACCAAGGGTTCGCTACAAAAAGAGAAACTTTCTATCCTAATGGCGCTCCCCAATCGATCGCTCATTTTAAGCAAGGACTCCTCAACGGCGAGATGAAGACATTTGCTGCAGGCGGCGAGCCGCTTGCGATTGAAGAGTACGTCGATGGAAAACTTCATGGCCAATCGACCTACTTCAACAACGGCAACAAGTATCTTGAAGTCTCTTTCCTCTATGGCCAAAAAAATGGCGTCGAGAAACATTACGTCGATGGAGAAATCCTGACCCAGGAAGTGATGTGGGAAAATAACCAACGCCATGGTCCATCCCTGGTCTACATCGATGGAAACATCGAGCGCACCTGGTACTATGCTGGTGAAACGGTCTCCCTTAAGAAATTTCAAGAGCTTAGCCAGCTTGACGATATGATTGCCCAAATATCTTCGGATACGAACGGAGCGCGACGATAATAGATAGAGACAGTTGCAAAACTGCAATGAGTATTGCAACTGCCTCGACAACCTACGCATCAGTGGACTCAATAAGATCTGGTTATCAAAAACCAATTGTCGAGTTCACTGATGTAGACTACGAAATTGAAATGGACATACAGACCATCATTGGCGATTCACAAGTTTTAGCAAGAACCAGTGCTATTGAGGCAACGGCTTGCGGTTTACAAAAAAGGTATCCGCCCAGCCTGACACTCCTCTCTGATAGCGCTGTTCAAAGTTAAATCGCCATGCTCACTACCCACTTTATAGAAAAAAAGGGGCCTCCGGTCCGCATCCATTGTTTCGTTGAAAATCAACGAGTGGCTAAGACCGTTCTGGAATATTCCCCTTTTTTTGAAGCCTTCATTGAAGCAGATCCCGTTAGTTCCTCCACTGCCAAGATCCTTCTAAACTGGCTGCATCAGTTTAGCCGGAAAAAGAGGAGCGTTCCCTTTCCATTAGAACTTTTAGCCATGGACAAAGTTTCTCCGTTCCGAAAGGAAGTCTTTGCTGCTCTTTGCCAGATCCCCTTCGGGGAAGTGGCCAGCTATGGAGAGGTCGCAAGAAAAATTGGAAATGACAAAGCCTCGAGGGCTGTTGGCAGCGCATGCGGCCGCAACCCCTTCCCCTTAATTGTTCCCTGCCACAGGGTGATCGCAGGAGATGGCTCCGCAGGAGGGTTCTCTCTTGACTTTAGGATAAAGCGCGATTTGCTCTCCTTCGAGTCGTCTAATTAGCGTATCGTTGATCCGTCGAGCTTAGAAGAGCCGTCGACCGACTCTTGGACCATAACCTCTTGCGGCTCAGGGAATAGATCCCCAGCGATGAGTTTGCCATCTAATTCAGGCCCCGATGTCCATTCCGTCACTTCCTCATTATTGACCATCCGGTCGTAATCGACCTCCTCCTCCTCTGTCTTGCTATCGCAACCAGCTAGGATAAGGGGAAGAACGACACAAGCCTTTAATACTAGAGACTTCATGGACAACCTTTATTTCAGCAAATTGCTGATTTTAACGGGTAAGGTCATTGATGCAACGACCTCGCTTATCCTCATTGTATGCCTAAAGCTGTTTTTGGCAAGCATTCGCTATGTCCCAGGCATGCTTGGCACGGTTTTGGCATATAAGGTATATGCTAATAACCCAACTTGTCCCCTTCCTTGTCTGAGAGGTTGAGCGAGGGGTACAAGATACAAGATTTGTGACGAACCGCAGGTCTTTAGACCTGGGGAAGGAGCAAAGCGCAGTAGATTGTGCGCCGCAGCCAACCTATCTGGCTAGGTAGGGGACAAGTTGGTTTAATATCAAAGGGGAAATAATATGAATAAAGAGGAACTACTAAAAAGAATCTCCGAGCTTGAATCCATTAACGACCAGCTTATAGCGGAGATCCGGTACCTGGATGAACTGCTCAGAGAGGTGGGCTTCGAAGATGGTTTAAAGACCCTTAAGTTTGCTGCTAAAGAGCTGATTGAAGAAGACCGACGAGAGGAACAAGCGTAATTATTCAAGGAGAGCAATCAGCTCTTCGATGCTAAATGAGGGCATGTCCGCATGAGAGTCGAGGATTCCTTCGGCAATCGAGCGCTTGCGCTCTTTGAGGCGCATCAGCTTTTCTTCGATGCTCATCGCGGTGACATAACGGCGGGCAATCACTGTATCTTTGCGGCCTACGCGATGGGCCCGGTCGATTGCCTGGTTTTCCGCTGCTTCGTTCCACCAAGGATCATAGAGGAAAACATAATCTGCAGCAGTGAGGTTCAGGCCAACTCCCCCAGCTTTTAAGCTGATCAGAAAGATCTGAGTTTCAGGATCTTCCTGAAATTGCCGGACGATCGATTCCCGATCGGCAGTTGTTCCGTCTAAATAGACATGCTTGCCAAACCGCGCTGAGACCTCTTTTTGGATAAGCCGGAGCATCTGGGTGAACTGGCTGTAGATCAGAACTTTCCTCCCTTCGGAGACAACTTCCGCCACATCAGCCATGAGCCGTTCCATTTTTGCGCTCATTGTGACAGGGTCCCCTTCGATTTCTCCATCGACAAGCCATGGGTGGGAGCAGATCTGTCTGAGACGAAGGATCGCCTCCAAAATTTCCATCCGATGGGGCGAAGAGCCTTCCAGATCGATCTTCTTAAGCAGCCCCAATTTATTTTTTTTGACCCATTCTTCATAAAGGTTCCGCTGAGACTCGGGCATTTCGACCCAGACGACCTGGGTAACTTTTTCCGGAAGCTGGATGGCAACGTCCTGTTTTTTTCTGCGAAGTAAAAAAGGGCGGGTCTTTTTCTTAGTTTGCTGGAGGTAGCGAGGATCGGAGGCCGCGGCGGCCATCTTTGCATTGAACTCCTTTCTCTCCCCTAGAAGGTCGGGCATCAAAAAATGAAAGAGGGACCAAAGATCTTCCCAGCGGTTTTCAATCGGGGTCCCGGAAAGAACAAGCCGCATGTCGGAGCGCAAACTGAAAAGCGCCTGGGCAATCTGGCTGTCGGGATTTTTGATGTTTTGCCCTTCATCCAACACAACCGTTTCAAAGTGAATGGATTGAAAAAGGCCTTTATCCTGGCGCAAGAGGGCGTAGGAGGTCAAAATGATCTCGAAAGGCTCGATCTGCTCGGAAGATTCCCGGCGTTCGTTCCCATTATGGACATAGAGGCGGGCCCCCGGTAAAAATGTTTCGATCTCCTTTCTCCAATTAAAAAGCAAAGAGGTCGGAGCAACGATCAGCGTGGGGCGTTTGAAACCCAAGTGGGAAAAAAATGCCAAAACCTGGACAGTTTTTCCCAACCCCATGTCATCGGCAAGAAGACCGCTGAAACCCAGTCGCTTCAGATAACAGAGCCAGTCGAGCCCCTGCTGCTGATAGGGAAATAGGTTCCCATGAAACCGCTCGGTCGGAGGCGAGAGGGTAATCGTTGGATCTTCTTTCAGCTGAAGGATCATCTCCGCAATTTTAGAGCCCTTAGGAACCTCAGCCTCTTCCAGAAGCTGCCCCAAGAGTCCAAGCCGGTTTTTCTTCATAACGATCCGGTTGGAGACCACCTCTTCCGCGGCTATAGGGCCAAAATCTTCTTCCACTTCCGCCCGGTCGATCAAGCCGACCGTATTGCCATCCAAAGTCAGAAACTGCTCGCGCCGGTTGAAGGCCCCGAGAAGATTGGCCATATCCGCTTCATGAGATCCGTAAACGATCCGGCCTTTGACAACCAGCAAGTCCCCTTCCAAATCGACCTGGACGGACTTACCGTTCTGTCTGATCACTTGCCGCCCCATGTGGTCGTAAATTTTCCATCCAATTTCAAGCAGAAAGGTCAAACTTTTTCCCACCTTGTCAAGAGGGCAATAGTAATGGCTCTCATCGACGATCTTCTTGCAGAAATCCGTTTCCAGAAGGTCGTTCTCCCAATTTTTTTCCGCTTGCCCCTGCCGCCAAGAAGTTGGAGTAGAATCATCGAACCTAAACTTTCCTAAATCCTTATAGTCCATCCATAAGTTCGCAAAAGCCCCGGTCCGGTCGGTGAGCTCAAGATAAGGCAGCGGCTGGATCGGAGCGGGGGTGGCCCCAGACTTGGCGGAAGCCCACTCAAGCTTCGGCGACCAAGAAGGATCATCTTCCCATTCAGCCTGCCACTTCTGCAGCTGCGCTTGGCTGACTAGAAGAGGTTTGGGAAAGACAAGGGAGTGCCATTTTGAATCGACTTCATCATTGAACGCGTAGAGGGTCCCATGTTTGATGACCAAAGGAGGCTCTGAAGGAAAAAGCCATAGGCAGTCATGTAAAAATCCACTGCTATTGCCCCCTTTCCACTTGCCTTTGATCTCGAAATGATCATCCCCTGCAGAAGAGGCTTCGTAAGAAAAGGAAAGGGTCGAAAATGGATCGAAAAAGAGCTTTCCATCGCCAAAATAGAGCTTGCGGGTCAAGCTCAACAGTTTGACCGCTTCTCTTGCCTTGTCTGAACTGACGCGAAGAGATGTGAACGTCGTTGCAGCGGGAGATAACTTGAGCTCTTCTTGAACCAGGAACTGAAGGGCTTGTTTTTCCTGAGGATCCGGCGCCGAAAGGAGGAATTGTTTCGTCAATGCTTCGCTTAAGCGAACGCCTTTGCCCCTAACCTGGACGACCAAAAAATGTTTTCCCTTTCTCTCTTCTGATTCGAGGTGGTATGTTAAGTCTTTATGCAGCGGCATTTTTTTATAGATGGCAAAGATGAATAATAAGCTTAAACTGTGGGACGCTTATCCACAATGGGAAGATGCGGAAAGCGCTTGGGATAACCAAGCGCGCGAAGCTGCCCAATCCCATCCTCTAAAACAGCTGCCTAGCCTTCCCCAAATGCCCGGCATGACCGCGGAGACTGCTAAGCATTTGAAATGGAAAAGCCTGCGTTATATTATCCAGCACGATCGCCGACGCGTCCTTCCAAAATATTTTTTTAAACACCCTCTTAAATATAGCCTTGCTTTCTTGAAGTCCGCCTTTCGTAAAAAATCATTTAAAAGGGACGACGATTTCTTTTTCTACGGATGCCGCAGCGCCGAGGAGTTCGAACAGCTTCTAGCGCAGCCCAATTCCCTGCTCGTTCTTGGATTTTCCTATTGCCATAAGCCTCATGAGTGCCCATCAAAGCGATTCACCCCCGATTGCATCCATGACAAGGAGAACCCGGTCTGCCAGCAGTGCTTCATCGGCAAAGCCGTACATGCAGCCCCTGAAAAACAGACCATCCCTCTGTTCATTCCAACGATCCACTATATCGGCGAAAAAATTTTTGAGATCGTCGATCAATATCCCGACAAAGAAGTCCTCTTCATCATAACAGCGTGCGAGATGACCTTGGAGATGTTCGGCGACTGGGGAAACATGGTGAACATTAAAGGGATTGGAGTGCGGCTAGACGGACGCATTTGCAATACGATGAAGGCCTTCGAACTCTCCGAAGAAGGGATTAAACCGGGCCTCACCGTCGTCCTTCCCCACACGCAAAAAAGGATCCTCGATCTCATACGAAGCCGGCGGTCGCACGAAACAACTTCCGCCGGCACATAGCTGCAAGCAACTACTCTTTAAAGAACGTCGTCGGATCCACAATCACGTGCTTGATCCTTCTCTGCTCTTCATCTTTCGACGCAAAGGCATAGGTGATATGCACTAGCCCGTCCGACGTTGCGATGACGGCAGGCATTTCCCCAGCATCGTCCAAGGTAAGCGGAGAAGACCAATTAACGCCGCCATCGGATGATATCGCTAAATTCAATGGGAAACGATCGGTGAACGAGTGATTATAGACTAGGACAATCCTGCCGTTTCCAAAATCCGCAACATCAATACCCGAGTCCGGGTTAGGCAAGGAGATCTGTTTGAGCTCAGACCAATGCAATCCTCTATCAGGAGAAGTAGCTTGGCATATCCATCCTTTTCCACCAATTCGGTTCGCTCTGTTGCGGCACAACATGTTCAGATTGCCACCTTTATCGAAAAAGAGGGTCGGTTCTATCACGCCGAATTGATGACCTGGAAGCTGCAATGGTCCTATTTTAGACCAGCTGCGGCCTTGATCTTCTGAAATTTCAATCCAGCAAGCAGTTGCTTTAAACTCAAATTCCGGCCCTCCGGCTTCAATCGAAGAGGGACAGATCAGCGTTCCATCCGATGTAACGATAGGCTTTGTCTTAGTCGGTCCAACAATTCCTGCCGGCAATATTTCCTCTGAGGACCAGGTATGCCCTCCATCTGATGACCTCTTAAGAAAGCTAACAGTTCGGCGCGGATCCGGTCCAATGCGATAAAACAACAAAAGCTCTTCGGAAGAGAGTTTGCATAAGATCGGGTTCCAGCAAACGCTATGGGAAGAATGGACAATTTCTTTTGGCGTCGACCATGAGCTGCCATCATATAATGAAAGCCAAACGCCCACATTATCCGTCATGTCTATATTGCTTTTGCCCTTTCCAACTCCCCCCTTCCAAACTGCGCAAAGGGATCCTGGTGTGGTTTCGACAATGCTCGAACTATGGCAATCAAAATCAGTTTGGGCAGGAGAAAGAAATTCTTCCTTTACCTTCCACTCCGCTTGCTTCGCATTGATGGCGATGGTCATGAGACCGGATGCAACAAAGAACAAACAAAAGAGAAATCGATCGATTCTTAAAATAAGCTTCATTTTCACCTGGAAATAGTACTTACATCACCGATTACGATGATGTCTGCGCAATCAAATGCTTTTTGCGAAATGGTTTTGGTTTTTCCGTTTTAACAAAGGGGCGCAAACGGGGCGCCGATTCACATTCCGTACAGCAGCAACCTTGAAATTTTTCAGCGCACGAAGGACAGCACAAGAACAACTCGTTACAGTCCATGTTAGCGCAATTGTAATAGGTATCGGATGGCTCGCTGCAATGCCGGCAAGAGCTGATCGTTTCAGCGTCTTTGCCATCGATCGGAACTGCGAGACGGTCATCGAAGACAAACAGCTTTCCTCTCCACTGCTCGTTGCCTTCTTTAAGGCCATAGTTGATCACGCCGCCGTCAAGCTGGAAAACATTTTCAAATCCTTCTTTCTTCATGAGAGCAGAGTAGAGTTCGCAGCGGATCCCTCCGGTGCAATACATCATCACTTTTGTCGATGATGGGTCGCATTCCTCTTTAAGCTTGCGGGCGTATTCAGGAAATCTGCGGAACGTATCGAGCTTTGGCAATTCTGCTCCCTCGAAATGTCCGATCTCCCACTCATAGTCATTGCGCACGTCGATGAGAACGGTATTCTCATCGCGGTTCAAGAGCATCTGCTTCCATTCTTCCGGAGAGACATGTTCACCAACCAATGAAAAATCGACCTGCTCGTCCATTGCCACAAGCTGCTTCCGGTATTTGACTGCAGCGCGCGGGAACACATGTTCAGGATGGACATGGATTTTAAAGGCCACTTGAGCGAACCTGGGATCGCTTTTTAGCCATTGCATGTATTTTTCCGCATCCGCTTGCGACGCGCTCATCTGGCCATTGATCCCCTCTTCGGAGATATAGACGCGGCAGGTGATGTCATGCTGGCGGACAAATTCCAGGTGCTTGGCCACTTCAGCATGAGGATCTTCGATCGGGGTAAAAATGTAGTAGGCTAATACGAAATAGGATTCTTGATGTTCCATAACTTTTCATTGGATTAGGGTGCTTAAGAAGAGGAAAATATAACTTAATAGTAAGATAAGGAACAGTAAAAATTACTCTCAGGGCCTGATCTTGAATTTATACCGAAACAACTTGAAGAATCGGTTTTTGGCTGTGTCGGCATTTCCTCAAAATTTTCATGCTCACTCGCGCCTTGCCAATTTGGCAATGGTCGTTCGCTCCGCACCGCTTTCGCTTAAAAATTTTGAGAAGCCTCCTTGCCAAACCCACGATTCTTCAAGTTGTTTCGGCATAGACAGCTCCCCACACGAAGCCTGGGTATACACAGTGGACCTTCGCAGCGAAGATCAGGTAAAGCCCCTTGGGCACGAACTGTTCTTCTTTACAGGCAAAGAAAAACAGATGAGCGAAATCAAACAAATCTAAATTAATTTTTACAACCATTCAATCTCCAACACCCTATATATCAATATTTTATAAAATAAAACACCACCTTGCCCAATTCAAAATCAACCCTCTAATTAAAAATTAGTTGCATTTAATAAACAAAATTGTATAATGATGATTGTGTTAATTCAATGAATTAAAGAAAGCAAAACAAACTAGACAGTAAAGAATAAAAGCATAATTCGTTAACTATTAAGCCTTTTAGAAAGAAAAGGCTCGCTAAAACCGATCCTTGCCATAAAGGATTGTTAATTTGATAAGGTTAATCCTCCCTCCCTCCTTATCAATGTAGGTTTGCCCGGTTCGAGAAGGAACCGGGTTTTTTTATGCTTAAGATTTCAAATAGCCCCCATTCAGCTTTCAAATTTATTTTTACGTCAGCAGAGTGTTTACAAAAAATAGTGGGTGTATTAGCATTCATGTCTTTATGAATTTTTATTAGGCTCATCTTTAGGAGAAACAATGGCTCGATATACTGGCCCAAAAAACCGCATTGCTCGACGATTTGGAGCGAACATTTTCGGACGCGCACGCAATCCTCTTTTACACAAACCGAACCCACCTGGAATGCACGGCGCTAAACGCAAGAAAAAATCTGACTACGGCGTTCAGCTCGAAGAACAACAAAAACTTAAAGCCGTCTACGGACTCATCCCCCACTCTCAACTGGTACGCTACTACAAAGAAGCAGTACGAGCAAAGGGCAACACCCCAGCCCTCTTTATCGAGCGTCTGGAGTGCCGTTTGGACAACATGGTTTACCGCATGAAGCTGGCTCCAACGATTTTTGCAGCTCAGCAATTGGTTTCCCATGGACACATCCTCGTCAACGGGAAAAAAGTGGACCGCCGCTCCTTCTTCGTTCGTCCAGGCATGACGGTTTCGATCAAGCCTAAATCTCAACAAGTTCCAGTCGTGAAGCAAAGCCTGGAAAACGCAGCTATCGCTACTCCTGAGTACGTCGCTCTGGATGCTGGCAAATTCTCAGCTCAATTGCTCGTTTCTCCAGCTCTAGATCAAATCCCGCACCCGCTTCCTCTGAACGTGCCTTTGATCTGCGAGTTCCTTGCCCACACGAACTAACAAGGACAGATTTTATCTATCCGTTAGCTTTAAAGGCAGCTTGAACAAGCTGCCTTTTTTATTTTGTCTTCCGGCAGCTTCCACTTCGACCTTGTGCTTTTTATCAATAGCATGTTAAAATTTCATAAATTATTTATTTGATTTATCGACATGGCAAATGCAATCGACAGCTTCCATAGCAGGTATGCTTTTCGGGCTTCTACCGCGACTTCGACAGCATCTACTCTAGCGCGCAATCCCACCATTCAAAAGCGGGGGCGCACCATCCTCCCTTTGACCGACTCTCCTTCCTTGACTGTAGAAAGTCAGGACCGAAGGACAATCGATCCAGAAAAAAGCGCCATTAAAAGCCATTTGCGCGTTCAAAACTATTGGATCGATGCGGTGATTGAAAAAGTTGTCAACACCCAATTCTCCAGAGGAAGAACTCATCTCCAAGGAAGTCAGGCCCCTCAGGGATGGCAAGCAGCTCACTTTAGCCTAGCGCCCCATACAGTCGACGATCTCACAGAAAATGTGATCGAATCCGTCGTTGATAAAGGACTAACCCCTAGCCGCTCCAAACCTTTCCTATGCGCGCGAATCGACTTAACCTCCCCCGATGGAAAAGTTCTGCAGGCCAATCATAGCGATCCTGTTTTTGTCAGAGATTTTATCTTAAGCAAACTACCCAGCGGAGCAGAGGACTCTTCACTGTACGGTACCCGGCTTTCTCTTTCTCGCAATGCCACCTTTGAAAATCCGGATGAATCGAACCAGTTTGATACCCTTCTTGAAAAGGCGGTAAAGCCCCTGCTTAAACGATTACAAGCGGAACGCTCCTCCGGCGAAATCGACGAGGACGCCTCGACAGAGCAGCTCGTCGAATGGCTCATCCGGTACTACGAAACCAGCATTGCAAATAACAAGCAACGGCTAGATCAGCTCGGCACGTTCTTTGCGCTTCAATGCCGTTTGAGCCAGTTTGAAGATTTATATTCCCTTGCCGCAGAGATACCTCCGGAAAAGCTACAGGAATATATTGCGGCAGCTCAAGAACTGCTCGATTGCAAAGTTTCCTTGCTGACTCAACTCGCAGGCACTTCCCGATGCCATGGCATCAGAGAGGCAAGAAAAGATTATTATTATTTGACCGGCCTCGTCCGCGCCTCAAACCATGGAGCTGCCCACGCATCGCTGGAGACCCTCTTTTTCAAAAACGTCCGGCATTTTATGACGCGAACTGAAATCTCCGCTGAAAAACTGATGCAAAAATACGAATTCTTTGTTGAAGAAGCTACAGCTCAGCTTGATGGAATTCGAGTTTATTCGGATCCTTGCACCATTCCGGGATTAAAAACCGCACTCTTTGGCGTATGCGTTGAAGGCGTTAGAATAGAGCCGACAGAAACTCAGCTCCGAGAACAGATTTTTTCTATTTTTAAAATTGCAACGCCCTATAAGTCCAAATGCCGGTCTCGCCTTTTCGACAAGGAAAACCAACCGTCTCCACCCGAGTCGCCTATCCGTTTTGACAAAACAAGCGCTTCGAAGCGCCTGAAGATGATGAGCCTAGACTCGGAAGATTCTCTCTAAATAGATTCCGTTCCAAATCCCTTTTCGCCTTTTTTCAAACCCAGCAGCTCCAACACATCGTAAGCGTTAAAGAACCAGGCATAAGAAAAGAAGACGATTCCAAACGTTCCGGTCATCGCTAGAAATTGGAGGAGCTGTTCGGAAAAGCTCCTAGCAAACACCACATCGGCCCTTCCGAGCAGCATGGGAACTGTGGGGTCCAAGGCTAAATAGTTGCCTACAAGAAGGGTCGTTCCACTTGCGATTGCTGTGCACGATCCTGTCTTAATAAACGATAGGATCACATTCTTATCCCAAACGGATCCCATCTTCTTGCCCATATGGTACGACAGGTAAAAATAATTCATCCATGCGCAGGCGCTTGTCGCCACGGCAATGCTAAACGGCCCCCACTTCAGCACAAACACTAACAATGCCGTTATCAAAGCATTAAAGATCACGGAATACACTGCGCCGAGCGTCGGCGTGCGAAAGTCTTTCTTTGCATAGAAGGCCGGAGCCATTAACAACACTAAGACTGCAGGTACGAGGCCGAGCCCATATCCCCAAAGGCAAATGACGGTGTTGTACGTCGTCGTCGAATCAAAATCGCCGCGCCCGTAGACTAAATTGACTCCGCAAGCCCCTAATACAAAAATCCCCATCGTGCATGGAAAAATCAGGCTGAAACTGCGGCGATAGGCAAAACGGATGAGCCGATGAAAATGGTCCAATAGATTGTCTTTGATCGCACGCGATAGCGGAGGCAGAAGCGCAGAAGACAAAGCGATCCCAAACAGCGCAAGCGGCAATTGCTCAATGCGGATGGCATACCAGAGGTAAGCCGGGCCCTCTAATGACGCATAGCGCGCAAAAACGGCGTCCATTGCAGAATTGATCTGCACTGCTCCCACACCGATCACTCCAAGCAAAAACGGCTTGACGACAAGCCTCATTTCCGCTGAAAACAAGCGGGGCTTAAAACAGTTTTTCCAGGACAAAGATCGTTTTAAAATCTCAATCATTTTAGGAGCTACCATGGCCCACTGCATAAAAAAGGCGACGACGATCGCCCCCGATAAGGCAACAGCTGCAAACGAAGGCTCTTTGCCCCTTTGCATCCAGGCTGCGACCATCCAAACAACATTAAACGCTGCAGGAGCAAAACCCGTTAAAAAGAATTTGCGCTCGCATTGGAGGAGGCCGCTGCTCAGGCCGAACAAACAGATGAACAACACGCCCGGGAGCATTAAAATTGTCAAATAGAGGATCTGGGCGTTGTCGGGAGTCAAGCTCCCCCATTTCCACAGTGCGATCAACCCCACTTCAGCAAGACCGATCAACCCCAGCAGAAAAACAGCTAATGAAAAAAACAGGTCCCTGAAAAACTCCGCCCCTTTTTCAGGCGAATGGGATCGGATCTGCTCAAAATGAGGAATAAATCCGGAAGGAAGCGGCCCTTCGCCGAACAGCCTTCGGATCAAATTGGCGAAACGAAATGCCACCATGAAGGCCGCAATCGCCGGATTGCTTCCAAAGCAAAACGCCATCGTCATGTCCCTGCCAAGGCCGGTAACGCGGCTGAGCAAGGTTCCACTTAAAAAAGCAAAAGAAGAACGGGAGATGGACTTTGAAGTATCGGGGCCATGTTCCGGCATATCAACTCCTTGAAGAATCTAGAGGAAGTTGCAAAACTCCCGCACCCTGCAAAATCGCCCTTTTGAGCCATTTCGCCGCCTCGTCTTCTTCTTCAAGTATGCCCTCGGCGACGGGGCCCGGGCCGCGCTAGCGGTCCCGGCAAATCAGCTCAAAATCATCAATTTTTCAAGGTGCGGGAGTTTTGCAACTGCCTCTTGGTTTTGAGGATTGTAAAGATCTTCAATATGTCTTACAATGACCCTTTTTTTGAAAGAAAATCTTATGCACAAGAACATTCCCGCAGAAGACCTCTTGATCGGCGCCCACACCTCTGCAGCCGGCGGCGCCCATAACGCATTGCGCGAGGCCCATGAGATCGGCGCGACCACTTGCCAGCTGTTTACGAGCAACCAAAAGCGGTGGGAAGGCCGGGAGATTACCGACGAAGATCTAGAGCTGTGGCATGCTGCATTGGAAGAGACCGGGCTGAAAAAGATCATGAGCCATGACAGCTACCTGATCAATCTGGGATCGCCCGATCCCGAGGGCCTGCGCAAAAGCCGCAAAGCCTTTAAAGAAGAGCTTCTCCGCTGCCAAAAACTTAAACTGGCCTTTTTAAACTTCCATCCCGGAGCCGCCCTCGACTCTTCCGAAGAGGACTGTTTAAAGACCATCGCTGAAAGTCTGGAACACATCGCCGATACCGTTGAAAAAGGACATACCCGCCTGTTGATTGAGACGACTGCAGGGCAAGGCTCGTCTGTCGGCTGGCGCTTCGAGCACCTGGGATACCTGATCGACCGCCTCCATAAAAAGCTGGCGATCGGCGTCTGCATCGACACATGCCACATCTTCGCCGCAGGCTATGACATCCGCACGAAAGAGGCTTGGGACGACACCCTCAAACAATTCGACGAGATCGTCGGGCTCAAGCACCTGTACGCCTTCCATGTCAACGACTCCATGAAACCTCTTGGATCCCGAAGAGACCGCCATGCGCCGCTTGGCGATGGAGAAATCGGGATGACCTGCTTTAAAACAATGATGACACACCCGCTGATTCGCGATATTCCTAAATACCTGGAAACGCCCGATGGGCCGCCCCTTTGGAAAAATGAGATCGCGATGCTGCGCAAATTTGCGAAACACTCATGAAACACACAAAAATCAAACAAATTGCATCTTCTGACCTTGGAAAAACACTGACAGTCTGCGGATGGGTCCGCACAGTGCGCGACCAAAAGAACTTTGCCTTCATCGAACTCAACGACGGCTCCACGCTATCGAACCTCCAGATCATCGCTGAGCAAACTCTGCCCGACTACAGCGAGCTGATGCAAAAGCTCTCTACAGGCGCTTCGATCAGCGCGACCGGAAAGCTCGTCGAAAGCCCAGGCCAGAAACAAAAATGGGAGCTCAAAGCAGAGCAGATCACATTATTTGGCACATGCCCTGAAGAATATCCTCTGCAAAAAAAACGCCACTCCTTCGAATTCTTACGCACCATTGCCCACCTGCGCCCCCGCACCAATACGCAAGGAGCGGTCGCAAGAGTGCGCAATGCCCTCGCCCATGCCACCCATCTCTTTTTTCAAGAACGAGGCTTCTTATACGTCCATACCCCGATTATCACCGCATCCGATTGCGAAGGGGCCGGCGAGCAATTTCTCGTAACGACGCTCGATGTGAACAAACCTCCCCGCCACTCGGACGGTTCGGTCGACTTCACCCAAGACTTCTTTTCCAAGCCCGCTTACCTGACAGTATCTGGACAGCTCAACGGCGAGACATTTGCTTGCGCCCTTTCCGACATTTACACATTCGGGCCCACTTTCCGGGCTGAAAATTCGAACACATCGCGCCATCTTGCCGAGTTCTGGATGATCGAACCTGAATTGGCGTTTGCCGATCTCCAAGACGATATGGAATGCGCCGAGTCCTATCTGAAATTTGTCATCAACTACGTTTTGAAACATTGCGCAGAAGACATGGCCTTCTTTGACGCCTTCATCGAAAAAGGTGTGATCGACCGGCTAAAGCACGTCGCAGAGAGCCCTTTTGCACGCTTGACCTACACGGAAGCCGTCGACATCTTGCAGAAATCGGGAAAGACCTTCCAATTTCCCGTCGCATGGGGCAATGACCTTCAATCTGAGCATGAGCGCTATCTTGCGGAAGAGTATTGTAAAAAACCGGTGATCCTCACCGACTACCCCGCCAAGATCAAAGCGTTCTATATGCGCTCCAATCCGGACGGAAAGACCGTTGCCGCAATGGACGTCCTCGTTCCGAAAATCGGCGAGATCATCGGAGGAAGCCAACGGGAAGAAAGACCTGATATCCTTGAAAAGAAGATTGTCGACTTCGGACTTAATCCGGAAGACTACTGGTGGTACATGCAGCTGCGCAAATACGGCAGCGTGCCCCATGCAGGCTTCGGAGCAGGGTTCGAAAGACTGGTCCTTTTTGCGACGGGAATGGAGAACATCCGCGACATTATCCCATTCCCAAGATTCCCGGGCCACGCCGACTTCTAGTCTTATTCCGATCCTGTGTGATCGTAGATCATGCTGGATAGCTGGCCTTCGTCTTCAAAAATAGCGATCACATCGTTGATCGTTGGCGTTTGGGCATTGTTGACAACGACTTCATAAGCAAACAAATGGCCGTTCTTCCCTTTGAAGTACCCTGCAAAAGCCTGAGTTGTCAAAAAGAAGTTGCCTGTTGCTGCGTTGAACAAGAAGCCTGTTCCCGTCTTTGCATACACTTTGCCTGCAGCGCTTGAATGTTTGGCAACATCTTCTAAAGATCCATCGACTCCAAGAATGGGCAACGCATTCAAATAGAGCTGAAATTGTTTGGACGGCTGCTTATGCATGTATTCTAAAAGCGCAATCTCTGCTTTTGGAGTCAGACGATTATCATTGCCTCCGGCTGCATCGAGAAACACAAAAGAATCTGGAGAAAGCCCGGCATCTTTCATGACAAAGTCCCCAAATAGCCTCATCCCTTCCTCAAACGTTTTCTGACCGCGTTGGGAAGCCAGCAATAACGGCACTAGATCGGCCCCTATATTATGGCTTACCTTTAGAATCAATTTGGCATATTCCGATAGAGGAGGAGAGGTCCACATTGCGACTTGCAAGCCTTTTTTTATGTTGAACGGAAGCGGCTGTTGTCTGCTGCCATCTCCGGGGAATTGGATTTCTATTCCCTGATCTTGCAGCGCTTTGATCAATGCCGCCCGGGCAAACGCCACTGGGTCTTGGACCGGATAGGTCCTTACAATCTCTTTTTGGTTAGCCGGAATGGTCCCTTTGACCTTGATCTTATGGCCATCATCAGATACGACCTCGATATCTAATTTCCCATTAGCGCTAACAGTTTTAACATGATTTTCAACCTCATAGCCCGGAACCTCCGGCCTCCATGTCAGTTTGGCATTCTCACCGGTCGACCCTGCATCGATCACAATATCAATGAGATTTTCATTGATCATGATCGGGGATAGCACCACTCCTCTTTCAACAGTTGTTTCAAATAGGCTATCGTCAATGATCACATTGCCTTTAAGCACCCTCAGACCGCTCTGATACACCTGCTTTGCCAGTTCGTTGATCCCTTGGAGAGGATCTTCTTTCGTCAAAATGACTCCTGGAACTGCATTCGCAATGATATGATCGAGTTTTGTGAATGAGATCGTGTCCGGGTCGGGCTGTCTCCCCCCCATTGTCAAGTCGCCCTGGGCAACTAATACCAAGTCTCCATCCAATAAACCCTTTTTAATCGGACTAGTCGCATAAATCGGAGTCTTAAACCGGTAATCATCTCCCAAAGAATGCAAAAGCGCGGCGACTGAAAATAATTTCGTCGTCGATGCCGGCAAAAAGAATTTATCCGCATTGAGATCAAAGAATATTTTCCCCGTATCGAGATCTTTCACGTAAATGCCCCAGATCGCGTTTTTATATTTGGGCTGGTCCATGATTTGTAGCATCTCATCGGAAACATTGTTCGGCGCTTCGCCAAGGGGCGGGAATGCTAACAGCGCAACTGCGAACAACTGAAAAATCATATGTACCTCGGTGTAATCAATTTTCAACGCGGATGATTGTCGCTCTGACCTCGCGGGCTGAAGGAGGAATGGAAACCGGTATGCGCAGGGTAGCGTGCGTGTGAGGATCGATCCGTTCGTTAACTGTCACGATCTGCCTTCCTACTTCTTTACCATACGGATCATAGAAAGAGAGCTGCAGCTGCACTCTGCGGGCCGGATAGCGCGATCCGTTCTCGATAATGATCTGAACGGTATTGTAAGAAATGATCCGAGCATGGACATTGAGCGCTGGAGTGGACTGCGCGCCAACGTTCATACGGGACAACTGCTCCCGAGCAGCCCTTCCTGTCGATGAAGGGTTTTGAGCAGCTCTTCTGAAGTGGATGATCGCATTTTGGCGGTCCCCTTTCTGCAGGGCCAGCTGGCCCAAGGCATATTCTGCTTCAGCAGATGGCAAAAGCTCCTCGCTCTTGATAAGATCGACGCGGGCAGAAGCATAGTCGCCCATCTGTTGTTTGAGCAGTCCCCGCTGAAGGTAGAAGTCAAAATAGTCGGGATTAAGTTCGATAGCCTTATTGAAGCACTCCAGCGCATCGCGTTGATCATGCTGCATGAGAAATGCTTTGCCTTTGAGGTTGTATAAGTGCGCTTCATTAGGAGCAATAGCAATCCCATGGTCGGCAAGCTGCAAAGCTTTGGAAGCTTTTCCCTGGCTCAACGCTATGTAGCCGTTATCGAGGTCCTCATACGCTCCCTTGGTCCGCTTTAATTCAGCGATCGCCTCATCATACTCTTGCCAACCGAAGAATCCTCCCGGATACTGGGCAGCCGTGACCTTGTTTGCTTCCAAACGCTCCTGGCTAGGAGGATGCGTCGCAAAAAGTCCTCCCATCCATTCCGGGTCCCTTTCTTTTTCGAGGCGCAAAAATGTCTCTTGAAGGATGACGGCGGCTTTGGGGTTATATCCAGCCTTTGACATGTATTTGATCCCATACTTGTCCGCTTCCAGTTCAGCTTGCCGGCTGTACTTGAGAGCGATCAAAGTAGCTCCGACCGCGGCAGAACCGACAACCACGTCCTCGTATTTGTGGTCACGCATCAGTCCTTCCAGTCCTAAAATGCCAACGCCCATCAGAATGCTCTTTTCCATCATCTGCGCTCCGTGGCGCGCAGCGCTGTGGACGATCTCGTGCGCCAAAACAGCCGCAAGCTCCGCTTCGCTATCAAGTTCTAGCAGCAGGCCCCGGTTGATCGCAATCTTGCCGCCCGGAAGGGCCCATGCGTTCGGAATGGAATTGTTTAAGACTGTAAATTCGTAGGGCAGGTTCGGACGATCGCTGACTGCCGCGATCTTCATGCCTACAGACTCGACATATTCTTGGATTTTGGGATCGGTGACAAAAGGGCCTCCTTCCGCCTGCTGGAGATATTTGTACTCCTGCTCTCCAATTTGGATCTCTTGATCTTCCGAGACAAATTGAAGCTCGCTTTCGCCCGTGACCGGATTGGTTCCGCAGCCAGCCAGAAGAAGAATTGCGCTGGCAAAAAGGGGATAGAGGGAATTGCAAAACTGCTTTGCCCGAAGAAATTGATGATTTTGAGACTGTTTGCGAGTGACAGCATAGCTGTCAGGAATCATTCGACAAGGCCGACCCCTCGTGGGTCGGGTGAGGAGAATGGGCGCAAACAGCCTCAAAAGGGCAATTTTAACGGACGAATGAGTTTTGCAATTCCCTCGATAAACAATGGATTTGATCATGCTCCTGCACCTTGGTGAGCTATGCGGCGGGCCTGGGCCAGAACGCCGGCCCCGAGTCCAAAAAGCATCGCTGCGAAGGAGATGATGACACCCAAAATGGGGATCGAGATCAAAAGGAAATAGAGGACAAGGCCTAACGTCAATATAGGCAACCTGTTCACGCGGAACTTGAACTTCCCAAAGACCCAATTGGAAATCCAGAACACGGAATAAATTTTAGCAGTATAAAAACCGATGATGTTCGCTGCGATCAATGTCAGCGCGAACGGCACGCCTAAGATCGTCATCAAAAGGATAAGAGAGGCCAGCGGCAGCAGGATCAACAGCATCAATCCCCAGGAAAAAGCTTTCCATGGGTGGATCTTCAGCACATGCAATGCGCTCTCCAAGTTCTTAGGGAACATTTTGATTAAGATGATCCCGACGACAAGCGTATAGATAAAGTTCATCAGTAAGGCGACAACCTTGCCGCCGACAAGAAGGCTTTGGACCCACGTCCCCTTGACCAACTCATGAACCAAAGAAGGATGGTGGGTGATCTGCCCTTGGACCTCGGCTCCTTGATCAATCCAAGCAGTTGTGCTGCTGCGATAATCGATGCTGCCGCCGATATGGGCCCTTGACGTGATCCGAAGCTGCCCAACATAGGCTTGGACCTTGTTGACAATATAGGAAGAGATCCTCAAGTTCGAGGCGACAATTGTTACATCGTTGCCAATTTTGGAAGAAAGATCGACGTTGCCGGCTGTGATCACCGCATTGTTCCCTACCGTTGAAGAGGCAAGCAGCTGAACGTTGCCGGCCACTGCTGTCACATTGTTGCCGACGTTCCCGCTGATCAAAACCTGTCCTGCAATGCAACGGACATTGTGGGCTACGATCCCTGAAATATCGATGCTTCCGCCGGCTGCGATCACATCCCCATTGATCTTCCCGTCGATCACGATCTGGTTGGCCAAAATATAGACATCGCCATTGACTTCTCCGGATATTTCTACGCTATCGCCAAAAGCAAAGTAATCTCCTTGATAGACAGAACCTGCCGGCAGAACGATCACGTGGGAGGCCTCAGATTTTGGTTGATCGTCGTCCGACCAAGCAGCGCTAGAGAAAATAAGCAATATAAGAAAAATTAATCGGTGCACAAAAGAACCTTGTTTTCCGTCGAAGAAATGGATGGAATCGATTGATTTAGTTCCATGCCGCATACCGCTCCTTCTTTAGAGGGAGTTGCAAAACTTGCTTTGGTGGCCAAATTCGATGATTTTTGTTCAGGTTCGGTTTTTGCGCAAATTGACATACTCCATTGAGAGCAGACGATTTGCGCAGAATCCGAATCCTGGACAAAAAGCTCGGACTTGGGTCCAATTTGAAGTTTTGCAATTCCTTCTTTACGATGAAAGATCTCGATCTGCCTTTGCACAAGGCCCCATACCATTTGTTCTGCATGCGACAGCGCATTGATATCGCATTCTCTTTTTTGGTCGATGAGCTTTCCCAACTCTTCGATATTAAATAACGTCAGATTGGGATGCCTGCCTAACTGCGGGTCGACAGTCCTAGGAACACTGAGATCAAAAATGAGCTTTGCGTTCAGATTCCCTCCTTCCAATTGCTGCGAAGAGAGGACATATTGGGAATGGTTCGTTCCGCAAATGACAAGATCGTAATCTTTCCAGGCATTTAATTGAGACCAATCAAAAACTTGCAAGCCGAATTCTTGCTGCAGCTCTTGCGCAGAGAGAATTCCTCTCGTAAAGAGGGTCAGCTTATTGCACCGTTTTTGCTTGAAATGGGCTATGGCTTTCCGGTTGATCTCTGAATTGCCGACAAAAAGGATGTTCCTATTGTGCAGATCTTCAAAGAACCATTGGCTGATCTGCAAAATCATTCCAGGCAAGGTCTGATGTTTTCTTGCGACAGGGCCTTTCGAACGGATCTGCTTTCCGATTTTTAAGCTCTTCTGAAAAAGAAAATGCATGCAGCTGGGAAGCCGATAATAAATCGCCGTCGATTCATATGCGAGTTTCACTTGCCGCTGAATTTCAGATTCGCCAAGAATGACGCTGTCGAGCCCTGATGTCACTGCTGCAAGATGAAAAAAGCAATCGGAACCAAAAAAGGTGTATAGCTTATGCTCAAACGGCTCGGTCACCTCATCGCGAAGACGGTTCAATATCCGCGTATGGGCATAGGCCAAATCTTCTGCGCTGAAATAAATTTCCGTGCGGTTGCAAGTCGACAAAACAGTGCAGCTAAGCTCTTTGGCAATGCGCGTCTCTTTGGAAAATTGACGCTGGCATGCCTTTGCCAGCATTTCTCTTAAAGACAACTCCGATGATTTATGATTGATCCCTAAAACACCAATGCGCATAGGCAGCTCTCTTTAATTGCGACCTGTCCAATTGTGTATATATAAAGGTTTTGATTCAATCGCACAAGCGATTTTGGTTTTATTCCGAAACTCCTTTAGCAATCTGGCTTTGGTTGCCCCGCCGAACGGAAATATTGGTAACACTTTAGTCCTCCAAAATGGTTAACAAACTGTCACCTATGTTGGCGAACTAAAGTGCTACCTAAGTTAGTGAATTGGACTCATTGCGGGGCCAGCGCCTCTGCGTTCTCTGTGGTGAATACTGGTTTCCTTCCGCACTCTAAACTAAGAAAGAAGAATTTCACCACAGAGGTCACAGAGAGCACAGAGGCGCTGGCCGCGCAAAACTCTCTAATGATTTTTGGCTCAAATAACTCGCATCGAATCATTTCTTTAGAAAAAGCGGAACATAGAGAGAGTCTTTAAAATCACTTAACGCAATAACAACCAATAAGTTAGATATATTTTATCTCCAATACATTAACTAGCTAAAAAACCATTAAATAAATGATTGACTTTAATTAAAAATTATAATATATTGATTGTTTAATATTAAATTTTAAACCAAAAAAGGAGATCAATATGTCAATAAATGGGGAAAATCCTACATTAACATCATCACAAGCTCACCCGCCTGCATCCGGTATACTTACACCTAACAACTTTCATGAACAACTATTCGGGGTATTGCCCAGTGACACGCTTGCCATGATTTTGTCTCAATTGAAATTGCCTCAGATTGCAAGCTTTAGCCTTGCAAGCAAATTTTGCCATGCGATCTCTTTTCAATTGGACAATCTCTGGCGTCAATTATTTACGAATGTGTTTTCAATCCCCTTACCTAAACCTCAAAGCTGCTGTTTAGCCGAATATAAGCATCAACATGTTCTGAATACTAATCTCAAAAATGGCGCGCATAAGGAACAGATATTAACAGGACACGAAGGCTCTGTTCGATGCGTTATTCAAGCCGATGGAAAAATTATCTCCGGTTCAAATGACACAACGATGAAGGTCTGGGATTTAGAAAAGGGTAAATGCCTGACCACGCTGGAAGGCCATGAAGGCGCAGTCTCCGCTCTTACTTTCGACAAGGGTAAGATTGTCTCTGGCTCAATCGACGGCTCAATCAAGGCCTGGAATGTTGAAACCGGTGAATGTTTACATACTCTATTTGAGAATGATGAAGCGATCGCATGTCTTGCTGTAAACAAAGGAAAAGTCATTTCAGGTTCAATGGATAGCACGATCAAGATCTGGGATTTGGAGTCTGAAAAATGTCTAACCGCATTAAAAGGGCATCAAGGCCCTATTACCTCTCTTGCCGTTGCCAACGAACTGATCTTCTCAGCCTCTAGCGATGGCACAATCAAGGTCTGGGATCTAGAGACTGGAGAATGCATAACCACAATAAACGAGCATTGCGTCTCGCTTGTTATTAACAACGGAAAGATCTACGCAGCCTCAATTGATAATACGATCAAGATTTTGGACATTGAGAGTGGAGAATGCCTGCAGACATTAAAGGGACACGATGACTATATCGTCTCTCTTACTATTGTGAATGATAAGATTATCTCATGCTCCTTTGACAATGTCGTGAAAATCTGGGATGCCGAAACGGGTAAGTGTCTACATACGATGCATGGATCTAAAGGCGTTATTCTCGACATGACTTATGCTGATGGCAAAGTCATTTCAGGATCAAACGACAATACGATCAAGATCTGGGACCTTAGTCCTCAAAAGATCCTTGACGAGATCGTAGCGCTGCTAAAAAGTAATCATTCAGATACAGCCAAAGCCCTGAAAAAATTTTTAAAATTGCCTAATTTCATAAAAAATAAGGTCTATGAAGAATTTTCTAAACTTCTTCAGAACCATGAAATTCATTATCCCGGGAATATACAAACAGCATTCCTCGATCCAAAACTCCCGCGCAATGACCTAAGAATTTTAGCAATTCAAAATTTCTTACTTAAGCTAGAGGCGGAACGAAATAACTCCCCTACCCTTTCTGCAGGTTAACTCTGGACTTTAGAGCACGGAGTGCAAAAGGCAGCGCTCCTGCTTTGAGCCATGAAACATTACTCGATGTCGATCTCAGACATCGAGCCTTTAAAAGCCTCTTGGACCGCTTCATAAGAGAAGCCTCTGCGCAAAAGTTGGGCGATGATCTTTCTCCGGTCTTTTCCCTGCAAGGCCGAAGATCGTTTTTTCAAATAGGCCTGCAACGACTGTTTCTCCTCCTTTTCAATCACGGGACGAAGCTTGGCAACTTCAGACGAGGAGATCTTCTTATGCTTGAGCATCTGGAAAATATATTGAGGGCCATGCCCTTTCTTAAGCTCCCGGCGGGCCACTCCCACCGCCCTGTTCCCGTCATGGATGTATCCTTTTTGCTCGAAGTACTGGACGGCCTCGCCTGCCGCTTCTTCGGAGATGCCTTTAAGCATGAGCTTCTGCTTTAGCTCCGGCCCAAAGTACCCTTTTCGAGCTAGAAGCCGGACCCCCTCTGCCCGGGCAGCCTGGGACTCGATCTCCTGGAATTTGGCCAGAAACTCCCCTTTTTCGTTGCAGGCCCGCAAACTGCTTAACCGCCTGGAAAACAGCGATTTACGAACAGATCGCACACATTCCCCATCCCAATATATATGCAGGAGGGAAGGATTTTGCAAATCTCCTTCGAAACGCAATTTATTCATAGTGAACCATTTAAATATAAATCGGCTAATTTAACATAGTATAATATATTGTCAAATCGTGATATAATAAATATTGGAGAGAAATTGTTAAATTAAATCCTCCACAATTCTTTCCAATGAGGTATTTATGTCAGTCTCAACACCATCTTCCAGCCCTACGGATTATCAGGCAAACTTTAATCCGAACAACCCCTACTCCGACTTCTTCAACACTAAAGGTTTTGCAGCAGGATTAGATAGGACAAATAGTTTCTACGTCCAACAATCCGATCAAGCCCAGCAGCGTAGCCAAGAAGCAATTAATGAATCGTTTAATTCCGATTCTCAGACACCCGTGATTATTTAAGATCACCTCGTGGCTGCCTAGACAAAACCTAGGCAGCCATTTTTATTTATACCCAATAAAATCAGAATATTTTATATTTAAAGTAAGATATAAAGAAAATATTTTAATTTAAACTGGTGAGCATTAATGTCATCTTCATCAAATAATCCAATAGGCCCCCCTTCCAACACACCTCCGACGCCGCCTCCTACACCTCCGCCTTCTACTACCCCCACGACGAGCGGCTCCCAGCAAGGCTCTCAAGCTCAAGCCTCTCAACAGCTTTCATGGGAAGACCCCACCGGAGCCTGGGCTAAATTTTTAGGACCGACCGCTAGCCCTAAGGATGTTGAAATATTCATCGGCCAGCTCATGAAATTCTTTAGCAATGTGATCATTCAACAGAGCAATGAAGCGGCCAAACGGGCTTACCAGCAAATGCAGCAATCGATTGAAGGGAACGATTAGTCTCTTGAATCCCTGTGTTTTCCATGATAAAATGCCCTCATGCAGGAAATCACAGATATTTTTACAACCTCTTCTGAAGAAGCAGGCGTCCGGCTGGACAAGCTGCTGACAAACCGCTTTCCTCAGCACTCCCGAACTTATTTTCAGTACCTCATCGACCAAGGTTGCGTCCTCGTGAACGGCGCTATCTATAAAAAAAGAGAAAAGCCCAAGGCCGACGATGAGATCGAAGTCTGCTTCCAGCTCACGCCCGAGCTCTCCTTAGAGCCGCAGGACATTCCCCTAAACATCCTTTATGAAGACCCTTACCTGGTTGCGATTGACAAGCCGGCCGGAATGGTCGTCCACCCGGCACCCGGCCATCCCTCAGGGACATTTGTCAATGCCCTCTTGCACCACTGTAAAGAACTTCAGGGCAGCGATTCTTTGCGCCCCGGGATCGTCCACCGCCTCGACAAGGACACTTCGGGAGTTCTTCTTGCCGCTAAGACGCAGGAGGCCCATCAAAAGTTGGTCCAGGCCTTTTCAGAGAGAAAAATCGACAAGACTTACTTGGCCGTTGCAGTAGGAAAAGCCCAAGAAGGACTTATCGATGCGCCTATTAAACGGCATCCTGTTAACCGCAAGGAGATGGCCGTGTGTCCGGAAGGGAAGGAAGCGAAAAGTCTCTGCAGGATCCTCGGTTATAACGAGGCGCTGTCATTCGTTGAGATCAAACTGATCACAGGCCGGACCCATCAAATCCGCGTCCACCTCAAGCACAAAGGAACGCCTGTCCTGGGGGATCCTGTTTATGGAAGTCTCAGCGCCAATAAAAAGTACCAAGTTGAACGGCAACTTCTTCACGCCTATCAAATAAAATTTAACCACCCAATCACTAATGCGCCTTTGGAAATTTGCGCTCCCATCCCCAAAGATCTGAGAAGCTTTGCAGAGTCTTTCCCAAATACCAATTTTTGAATAGGCTTGTGTATTTTATACACTTTTGCATATCATTGAAATAGAGAAGGATTAGATAACTTTTCTAATGGCTACACTGAGCGCATCAAATTAAGGATCGAACTATGAAAGAGTTTGTAGAATACATTGTGAAAAATCTCGTCGACCACCCAGAGCAAGTCCGCATCAATGAAATCGGCGGCACGCATACGCTCATCATCGAGCTTGCCGTTGAAAAATCAGATATCGGCAAGATCATTGGAAAAAAAGGCAAGACGATCAATGCAATCCGCACCCTGCTGATGTCGGTTGCAAGCCGCAACGGTATCCGAGTCAACCTCGAGATCATCGAAGAAGGCGAACCAAAAGCTTAATTCTTTAAAATTTTAAGGTTTTACTCGTTCTTTTCCAAAGAACTTAGGAAACCTTTGCGCTTAAAATTGCAGTGTTTTTTGGAGCGCCTATCCAACTAAACGGGGCAAATAAGGCGAGATCATTGCTTTCCGCGAGTTGAGCAGGCCTGCCTTATATTTCAACACCACAATAGGAAGAGCTTTCTTCTCTGTAGATATTTTCTTAGGTATCGGCAAAAAGCTCTCATTAAAAATCCGCTCATATTCTTTTGCTTTTGCACCAAAAATCTCAACAGATAGCGAATCCTCGGCCATCTGAGGGGAGCGCCGGAACGCATTTAAAAAGCTCTTAAGGTGCTCGATCGACTGTTCCGTAAACGGAATCCACATCCAGAGCTCATCCCGATGTGTAAAAGGCTTGTTCTGCCCTTTAAACAGTTCATCGGCGCCTGATACTGTGCTGATCATATGCAGATGAAAGTCAACCTCCGGCCGGTCTTTCCAAAATTGGACGGCATTGTGGTACCACACATTGCGCAAGTCGTTGCAATATTTGGAAAATGTAGGGTAGTTGCAACTGAACAGCTTAGTCTGGCCGACTCGCGCGCAACCGTTTTGCTCTTTCGTATCATCGTATAAAGAAGATGGCAGGCCTTTGGCTGCAATCTTGCAGTTTTCTTCGACCAAGTCCTCTTTCTTTCGATAGATTTTCCGATAAAGCGAGTACATATCGGGATTTTGCAAAATCCGTTTGGAAGCTTCCACTGCAAACGTTTTATCTCGCGGCAGATCATCTAAAGAGACCACCTCGACTTCTTTTTGCAAAGAGAGGGACTTCATCCGGTTCAGCAGCGATGCGACGCACTCCACATCCCTGCGGGTAATTTTCGTCAGCAAATCTGTGTCGTCTAAAATGGCGTAAAGGAAATGCAGATACTCATAATATTCACGACAAGGATCGATAAAACAGTTATCGTTATTTTCGGAAGCTAACTGGCGTTGCAAAAGCCGCTGCATCAGCCGCTTGCTCCTTCCCGAGCCCAAATTCTTTTCAATAGCGGAGACCTGCCCCTCTACCTGTTTAGCGCTCATGCCGCCTAAGCCGTAGGTATCATTGATCTGAAAAGCGATCTCGGCGCACAGGACGTTGGAGGATTGCGCATCGGAGACTATGCACATGGGAGCTGATAGAGTCTGCAGAGAGCTTTTATGATGGTCGATAACGCTGATCACTTCAAAGTAAGAAGGGATCTTCGTTTCTTCCCGATTGCAAAAATCGCGCAAAGTGACTGTTCCCAAGACCGGCTTATGCAGTTCGGAAGCGTAAACGACGCCAAGAGGAATCCATTTTCCATCTTGATCGGGCACTGTGACTGTGATGTAAGGGAAAGTGCTAATTTTGCTGCGGATCTCTTCGACATCTGCACGATAGCTTACATGCTGAGGATTGTAGCCGAAGACCTCTGTTTTAATGTGAAGCGCGACATCGAGCCTCTCGACATAGAGGCGCATGCTGTAGATCGCTTTATCGAGGGCCCTGATGATCTTTTCGAGCAGCTCAAAAATCTTCGGCCGATTTTCGACAAGGAATCCCGAACGGTCGAAAAGAGTCGATTTTCCCAGCGTTTCGATCAGGCTGACAAATTCATGAAATTCAAATAAAGAAAGATGCTTCATCGCCACCGCAAACTGCTCGATCGGGCAGTTTAGGCCATTTTTAACTTTGAGGACCTTGACCATATAGTCTTGCAGATCGGCCTTTTGCTTCTCTGAAAACTCTTTAGCCGGTTCGCACTCGCCGATCTGCATCTGCAAAACAGTTTTAACAAACCCGGGAATGTCCCTGGTCGACAGATCATTTTTGGCAAACAAGGAGATCAGCTTCACATGCAGAAAGTTCTCAAACCAGCGCAAGCATCCATTCAGAAGGTTAATGACCTGGCGGACCACTTCGACATCGTAGCTTCTCCAATCGCCGACATAGTACCCTTGTTCATCCACTAAAATGACCGCGTGCTGCGCCGCATCGTGCTCAATATTGATGTTTGAGACATTCACTTGTTTGCGCGTGAGCCTCTCTTGAGAGAGCAGATCGACCCCTGAAAGGGACAAGCTCGTCCGGGTTTTAGGAAGATGGTCAAAGATAGAAGAGCCGAACATCTCTAAAAACAAAATACCGATTTCCACTTGAGCGGATGGAGGGCCTCCGGGCAAGTTCCAAACATGGACCCCATCGGCAACCCTGGCGCCGAATGAGTCCACCCACCCCCAAAAAGAGGCAACGGTTGTATCCAAATCGGGAGAGCTATGCGCTGTCACATAGTGGCTTCCGGCATATCTTTTTCCCATCCCGATAGGGAAGAGGGATTGATAGGCGTCGCGGGGAATATGTTTTCCGACAATTTTTGCCCTGACCATCGCATTCTCTTCAGGGCCGATGTCTGAAAACTGATTGAGCCACAGCTCGAACTGATAAAATGCGTAGGACTCCAAAATATTGAGCTTGTTGATCTTTTCGATGAACTCCATCACTGCGGGAAGAAGAAAACAAGGGATCTTTTCTTTCTGGATCAAGTCGAAAAGGAGCCGGTTGACGCGATCGGTCTTCTGGCGGATGTTCATCCTGCCAAAGGAAGCTTCTTGAAATTCTTTTAAAAGGGAAGGAAGGTTTTCAAACTTGACAGGAGAGGGTAAAAAATCTCCTAGTTCTTTTGCAGCAGAACCGCTGGAAAGAGCTTTACCGGTCTTTCCTTTTCTTTTTTTTATCATGATGGTGATAGAGAGGAGGTTAAAAAAACGGATTGAGCAGGACTCGAACCTGCGACCGCCCGCTTAGAAGGCGGGTGCTCTATCCAGCTGAGCTATCAATCCAAAACAGTTCATTCTAAGCCATCCCCAATCATTTTGCAAGTGCTTACGCTTACGCCATCATAAAAACATAGGCCCTTCTTCAACTTTTAACCTTAAATTTTAGTAAAGGCCCTAATCGTCTTTAGGGAGGATGTCGATGGCTTCGGCAAAGTCTTTCTTGTTGGCTTGCGATTCAAAGGCTTGCTGTTGCCCCCTTGTCACTTTTTGGTAGTCTTCAAAGGAGCGGATAATATGGGGGCGGACAAAGATCACAACGTTCCGCTTCTCATCATGCTGACGGGTTTTACTAAAGGCAGCGCCAATCCAAGGCAGCCCTCCGAGGCACGGAAGACCGGCCTTATGCCGCGCCTTCGTATTGCGGATCATCCCGCTCAAGACGAGGAAGTTCTTATCGGGCACGTGGACGTGCGTGACCATGTTCGTCTTCGTCGTACGAATTCCGTTCACTGAAGCGTTATTGTTCGGCAGCTCGTGGTCCAAGCTCTCCGTGATCTCCTCGTTCAGATCAAGAGTGATCACATCCCCTTCGCCAAGGCGCGGAGTGATGCTGAGGCTTACGCCGATGTCCCGATATTCAATGTTAGCAGTCGTCTGCTGGCTTTGCCCAACCGTTTGAACGACCGATCCAGTAAAAGGGATATTGTCGCCGACAAAGATCGTTGAGTTCTTATTGTCTTGTGTAATGATTTTTTGGTTCAGAACGATCGTGCTGTCGCCATCCATCTGCAGCGCCGAAACAAGGGAGCCCAATGAGAGGTAAGACCTCCCTTTATGCATGATGATGTCGCCGATCACCCCTAAGTCGAATCCCGGGACCAATGGAATTTGGTTCAGACCGGTCGGCGTGTTGCTTGCATTGATCCCCTGCATTGTTCCTGCAAAAGATCCAGGCCCGTTATGGTGAGGCTGAAAATTACCCATTCCGAAGCCCATCTGATTGCGGTACTGACCGCCTGCCGCCCACTGAAGGCCGAACTCCATATTCTTTTTCACATCGGTCTCGATGACAAGCACCTCGATAAAGACCTGCCTCAACGGAACGTCCACGGTCTCGATCAAACGGCGCAGCTTCTCTAGAGTATCGGGATCCGCCGAGCAGAGCAAGGAATTGGTCGCTTTGACCCATTGAAGAGATTGAAGCGCGTTGATCAACTTGGCCGGTGCATCCGGCTGGTTTTTCAGGTCGGCAGCAATCTTTTTGAGCGACTCTTCAAGCTCAACGCCTTCATGATACTGAATTTTATACGAGAAGAACTCATAGCTCTCTTTTGCCGGCAAAGGAATGTTGGCGGCAGCTGAGGCAATTAATCCATCGATCGTCCTTCCCGAATGAAAATTTTCCGGGCGGGCCAGCTCCTCTTCCGTTCCTTTATGGACCACATAATAATCCGATTCGCGGCTGACGACAAAGCCATGCACTTTTAACAACTGGATCAGAGCTTGGACAACCTTTGCAGGGCTTACAGGCTTTCCTGTCGATAATGAGACTTTAAACCGCATGTCTTGATTATCGAAGATGAAGTTTTCTTCTGAAATTTTACTGACAAAGCGGATGAACTCAATGACGGGAACGTCATTGAAATTGATGCTATAGCCCTCTTGGATTGATTGAGGTGTTTCCACCGCTTCGACTCGTTCTTCTTCTTCCGCTAGTAACAAGGGATTTGGATAAGAGGCGAACAATAAACCAATAAGGGCGCTGCACGTAAGAAGGTGTTTGTGTTTTGTTAGTCTTTTAATCATAAAATTACGACACGCCACGAACATTATATGAGCCAACACAATTTTTGTGGAGTTTTTTTCAAAACAAATTAATTTTTAAACAGTTTGAACACAAACAAATGATTTTAAAATTCAAAGGTCGAATTAAGAAACCGGTAGAATCTGATTTGTACAAACTCTTTCCGCTTGTCGATTTTTCTCAGACGTGAATAATATCCGTGCACCCTCATAGGAAATGAAAATTAATGAAAGCAATCACGATTGACAATCTCGATATCAAAGACCACATTCGTTGGGCGCAAGATCAAGCCATCCTTGATCCAACTTATTTGGCAGAATCGCAATCCATCGCTCACCATCCCGAATACCTGGGCATGTCGACGATCTATGCTTCTCAATGGGAAGCTCTGTTCGAATGGCAAAAGCGCAATCTTCCCTGGGCTTCTTTCGCTCCTCCTTTAAAGTACCACGTTGCAAGCAGAAAGCTCTTTTCCTACCGCCTATTTCCAAGCATCTTTTGGTCGGAAGACGAAGATGAAGACGAGGGAGCAAAGGATGACGGATCAGACCAGCAGGAGAAAGAACCTTCCAACAACCTGTGGAAACAAGTGCTTAATATTGCAGCGTTCCCCCACCAACCCTCCGTGTTATTTGAAAAGGACAAGACGGCAATTCTTAATCTGCTCGAGTCGATCAAACACCTGAACAAGATGATCGCCCATGTTTCTGCGCGCAAGCTCCAGTATCAAAAAGGCTAGTGTCTAGTTGCAAAAATTCCTGAGCTTATTTTGCTCAGATTTTTCTGCCTGGCGCTCTGTACGGCTCCAGGGGAGACTTGAATATGTCACTCTGGCGCCGTGCAGGACGTCAGGCTGGAAAAGATGAGTAAAATAAGCCAGCGAGTTTTTGCAACTAGACACTGGACGCATCCCCTAAAAATTCCTTGACTTTACACAACTTTCAAAGCGATGATCATTTTATTCGATTTTACAACTGAGACCCTTTGGAGGTTTTATGTTTAAAGCTCTTCTCCTCTCAACAACGCTTTTGTTTGCGATACCGGCTTATACCCACACATCACAGGCTGTTGAACTACAAGACTCTCCAGAAAAATTGCATGAATACGCTGAACTGCTTGTCAAAGACCTTAAAGAGAACTTTAAGCCCCAAGACCTGATCTTTCTCACTTACCGGGCTGCTGTCCTGGTTGAAACCGATGCTGATTTGACGCTTGATGAAAAGCGCGCGGGCGTCGTTGCAGTATTGAATGAGGTTATCGACAACACAGACACTCCCTATCTTCCCGACTACATCTTCGATCCCGTGTTCAAATTGTTCCTTCCCCCCTTTGTCGCTCTTATGATCCAGGACAATACAATTGTGAGCACCGGCATTCCCATTTACTCAGTTCCCGCTTCTAAAGACGCGAATGCTTTTGCGAATGAGATGATCAACTTCTATGGCCCTATCTATAAACCAGAGAAGATGCCTGCCTACATCCAAGCTGTTGTCGCTGAAAGCAACCGTTACAAAAATTTAAACGCTCAGCAAAAACTCCACTTTGCCCAAAACGCATACGGATACTTTCTGGAAAAATCCGATGTCGACCAAGTGCCCGATTTCTTTGTCGATCCAATACTGAATGTGCTTGGGGATTGGATGCTGGCGGAATTGATCAAATAAGGTCTTTCAATATGGCATTAAATATCAGCATCCTCGGCGCAAACGGCAAAATGGGACAACGGATCGTCAAACTCGCAAAGGAAGACCTTCGCTACAAGATCGTCGGCGGTTCGATACGCCCTAATAGCGAGCCTCATTTTCCCCCTTCGTCCGCAGATAAGCTTGCAATCCCTTTAAAGACAACGCCCGAAGAAGCAATGGCCGGATGCCAAGTCGCCATCGACTTCTCCTCCATCCATGCGACTATAAAACACATTGAAACGGCCCATGCGTTAAAAAAAGGACTGGTCATCGGCACCACAGGTTTAGACAAGGATGCTCTGACAGCTATGGAGATTGCCGCCCGGGAAATCCCCATCCTCTACTCTCCCAACTTCAGCTTAGGGATCGCCCTTTGCCTCGATGTGGTAAAGAAACTGGGCAGCTCGCTATTTGGAGATTGCTATATCGACATCGTCGAGACGCACCACGTTCACAAAAAAGACAGCCCTAGCGGAACAGCCCTGGCGATGGCCAAGGCGATAGGAAAAGGCGAGATTGCATGCAACAAGTCGGATCCTAACCGAAAAAAAGAGCAAATCGTCATCCACAGCATCCGTTCAGGCAATGTGATCGGAGAGCACACCATCATTTTTGAATGCGGACACGAACGGATCCAATTGACCCACCAAGCCCACACACGGGACGCCTTTGCAAAAGGCGCTTTGGCCGCAGCCGAGTTCATCGCCAAGCAACCTCCCGGCCTCTATTCGATCAAGGACCTATTTAATTCGTGAACAACTCGAAAAAATTCAAAGCTCCCTGGTGGCTTCCCGGCGGCCATCTGCAGACAATATGGCCGAGCATAGCAAAAAGAAAGCACTCGATCGAACTCAAGAGAGAGAGGCTCACGCTGCCGGATAATGACTTTCTCGACCTTGACTGGGCCGTCGGCAATGAAACCTCCCCTCTTGTGATCCTTATGCATGGATTGGAAGGATCGGTCGACTCGAACTATGCAAAAGGGATGTTGAGCGCGTTAAATCGAGCGGGGCTTCAACCTTTGCTGATGCATTTTCGCGGCTGCAGCGGAGAGCATAATATCGCTGTGCGTACTTACCATGCCGGAGAAACAAGCGACTTTAAGCACCTTGTCCAAGTGTTGAAAAAACGATTCCCCTCAAGGCCCATTGCCGCTGTCGGCTTTTCTCTTGGCGGAAATGTCCTTCTGAAATACCTCGGCGAGTCGCAGACTGACACTCCGATCTGCTGCGCCGTTGCCATTTCAACCCCCTTCCTGCTTAACCGGTTTGCAGACAGGATCCAAAAAGGATTTTCATCCGTCTATCAGAAAAGGTTGCTGTCTCAATTAAAGAAAAAACTATTAGACAAAAACAAACAAACAAAACTCCCTATCGATATTAATAAAATTGAAAACATCGAAACATTTTGGGAGTTCGACAATTTAATTACTGCAAAACTTAATAACTTTAAAGACGAAGCAGATTATTACAAACAGTCCAGTTCGTTCTATTATTTGCCCCATATTAAGAAGCCGACTTTGCTGCTGCATGCTTCTAACGATCCTTTCCTTTATCCCGATGCGATTCCAGATCCCTCTAAACTGCCCCCTCACGTGCATCTGGAATTACAAAACAGCGGCGGCCATATGGGTTTTATGACGGGGCTCCTCCCTTGGAAGCCTGAATATTGGCTGGAAGAGAGAGTCCCCGGGTTTATTACAGCCCATTTGCATCATTTTCCCATTGAATAAAACCGCCTTAAAGGCTCAATATATTGACATGAAGAAAGTACCTGTCAAAGATTTTTATATTGGCCCCGATGAGCCGCTTGCAGTCATGTCTGGCCCATGCGTCATCGAGAGCGAAGAGCATGCCCTGAAAGCCGCTGAGCAGCTATGCGCAATTTTCCGCGACCTCAAAGGGATCAACCTCATCTACAAGTCCAGCTATGATAAGGCCAACCGCTCTGCCAACGCTTCGTTTCGAGGCCCAGGCCTTGAAAAAGGCCTCGCGATCCTGGAGAAAGTTAAAAAAGAATTTAACATTCCCGTCCTGACCGATGTCCACACTCCCGAAGAAGCGCTCGCTGCAGGACAAGTCTGCGACATCATCCAGATCCCAGCTTTCCTGTGCAGGCAGACCGACCTCGTTCTAGCCGCAGGGAAAAGCGGCGCGGTCATCAACGCCAAAAAAGGACAGTTCATGGCCCCTTGGGACATGGGCAATGTCGTTGAAAAGATCCTTTCGACTCAGAACGAGAAAATTATCCTCACTGACCGGGGAACCTCGTTCGGATACAATAACCTCGTCAGCGATATGAGGGCCATCCCGATCATGCAACGGTTCGGCTTCCCGGTCTGCTTCGATGCCTCCCACTCGGTCCAGCTGCCGGGCGGCCATGGAAGCTCCTCGGGAGGACAAAGGGAGTTTATCCCAACTCTTGCAAAATCAGCGATTGCAGCTGGCTGCAACTGTCTGTTCATCGAATCCCACCCTGACCCATCTCTTGCCAAAAGCGACAAAGACTCCGTCTACCCGTTTTCCGAAATGTCCAAACTCATGCGTGAGTTAAACTTAATCTACCAGGCAATACGGAGCTGAGATGGCATGTTTAAAAAAATCACTCTACTTAGCTTAACAAGCTTTGGCCTGCTCGTCCTCTGCTGGGCGATCTGCTTCGGACGCGTTCGAGATTCCGATTACGCATCCTATCGCGCGCAAAAAGAAAACCAACAGGACACTTCCGTTAAAAGCCTTGCCCAAACGACAAACCAGAACCGCAAAGGCGTTGTCAAAGAGATCTATTTTACCCAAGAAGACCAGTCCCGCCTCCACTACCGGATCGAAAGCGATTCTTCCGTCTTGACCCTAAAGCCTGAAGGCTCTAAGTTCGACTTGATCGAAAAACTTGAAAAAATGCGCTGCTGGATGCAAGACAAAATCGAGCTGACAGGCCAAGGAAACTCGCCTGTGCAGCAAATGCGCTACTTGGAAGCGGAAGAAGGGATCTATCGGTACACCGCACAGCAATTCCTGGCCCAATCGGTTGCCCTTTCCCTCTACCGGATCCAAGGGCGCGACATGCCAAACAACTTGGGCCCCTACAAGCCCTTTTTACGCGGCGTTGCACAAGACGTTTCCTTTGCAGTAACAGGAAAGACCCCCCAGTTTCAGGCGCAGCATTTTAAGGCATTGCTCAATCAGCAACCAGAGGATAAGCCATGAGAGGGAATTGTAAAACTCATTTGCCCGTTAAAATCGCCCTTTTGAGGCTGTTTGGACCCATTCTCCTCATCCGACCCACCAGGGGTCGGCCTCGTCGAATGGCCCGTGGCGGCTACGCTGCCACTTACAAACAGTCTCAAAATCATCAATTTTTTCGGGCAAAGCAGTTTTGCAACTCCCTCATGAGAAAAATCATCGCTCCCGCTCTTCTTACCTCTCTGTCCGTTTTTGCAGCAGAACAGGTCCCGGAATCCGGCTCCCTCTCTTCGACTAACGCAGCTTATGACGGACAATCGCTCCTGCTCACGGGCCATGTCGTCCTCGATCACGGCCTTGGAAAAATGACGGCGGAAGAAGCGAATTTGCAAAAGCAAGAGGCTGCCGGAAAAGATTTTCCGTTCGCGCAGATCCTGCTGCGCAAAGATGTCTTGCTGGCGCTGAAGAACAGCGCCGAGCTACGCTGCTCCCAAGCTGAATTGGACTTCACCACATTAAAAGGCCTTCTGCAAGCGGCGCAAGGGGAAAAAGTGGTCTACACCGACGCTCTCAAAACGAAAAAAAACGCACCTTCTTCTCCCTTGAAACTTCTCAGCCGCGAACTGGAGCTCAATTTTTCCAAATGGGAACCGGATGGGAAAAAAGCAGAGTACGAAGTGGAAACGATTTTAGCCACGACCGATGTCGAGATCCTCTACGCCAATAACTTCCACCTCTCTGCGGACAAAGCCCTATACCGCAAACAAATTTCCGGAGACCAAAAGAACGCTTCCAAAGATTTCCAAGGGGTCATCACCGCATATCCGAAAGACGCCATGTCCCAATGCCGCCTTACCCATGAAGGGGATATCATCGATGCCGATTCTGCAGACCTCGACCTGCTCAACGAAAAAATGTCTCTGCTGCATCCTAAAGGAATTCTAGCTTCTGCGATCATTCCCCATGTGCAGCAAGGCCAGCTCCGCTTTCATTGCGACCATTTAACCTGGGACAATCTAAAGAACAAGCTCACCCTTAAAGGCAATGTCCGGATCGAAGATGATGCATTGGAAACAATCGAAACGGAAGATTACATTGAGATCGACCAGCCGCTGGTCAAAGGAAAGAGGATCATCAAGGGCATTCGGGCCCATGGCCCGACCACGCTGACCTACAACGATTCTGAGAATGGCGGATATCACAAGATCCTTTGCCATGGCAGCGCCCAAATCGACCGGGAAAAGCTTCAGGCGACTCTTGACAGCCCTAAGACCGATGGAAAAGTCCTCCCTCACCAACAGCTCTATTACGAAGAAGCGGAACTCTGCATCCGAGCCGACCAGGCCGCGTTTGAATACTCGGTTGCCGACAACATCCTCCAACCCGTGTCCCTTTCGCTCAAAGGCGCAGTCCGCTTAAGTTCGCTGGGCACGCAAAAACCGCCCCGCTGCGGAGTTGCCGACCGCTTGAACTACTCTTTGACCACGCGCACGCTCATCCTATCGGCAAATCCCGGCAAAAAGGTCCTCTTCTTCGATGAATCGCAAGGCGCACGCGTCAGCGCCAACGAAGTCCATATCACCGAAGATCCTCTAACAAAACAACAACTCATCAGAGGCATTGGCAATGTGCAGTTCGCATTTAGCGCAGAAGAAAACGCCATGCTTCAACAACTCTTTCCTCAATTAAAGATCAACCATGAATAAGCCAACCTCATCCCCCATCCAGGTCAGCCTCGATCAGCTCAACGTCGGAGCCCAACCTGCAAAACAGATCAAACGGCCGGCTCCGCAACCGGTAGCGCCGCAGAGAAAAATCCTCACCCAAGGACCGATCCTGCGCGCAGAAAACCTCGTTAAAGTCTATGGTGGAAGGACCGTCGTCAACGGACTTAGCCTGCACGTCGGAAAAGGGGAGGTCGTCGGCTTGCTCGGTCCCAACGGCGCCGGCAAAACGACCGCCTTCTACATGACGATCGGACTGATCAAGCCCGATGCGGGAAAAGTCTTTTTCAACGGCAAAGAGGTCTCCTTGCTTCCCATCCATGAACGGGCAAAAATGGGAATGGGATACCTCGCTCAAGAACCATCCGTGTTCCGCCATCTGACAGTTGAAGACAACATCCTCTGCATCCTCGAAACGCTCGACATGACAAAAGCGGAAAGAAAACACCGGCTTGGCGAACTGCTCAGCGAACTGCACTTGGAAAGGCTAGCAAAAAAGAAGGCCAGCAGCCTCTCCGGCGGCGAACGGCGGCGCCTCGAGATCACTCGAGCCCTCATCACCCAACCTTCCCTTCTGCTGCTTGACGAACCCTTCGCCAATATCGA
Organism: Verrucomicrobiota bacterium; assembly: GCA_018239665.1. GTDB lineage: Bacteria > Chlamydiota > Chlamydiia > Chlamydiales > Rhabdochlamydiaceae > Acherontichlamydia. Next base: position 53,676 of record JAFEGV010000004.1, read on the forward strand.
TCCTCTTGCGGTCAACGACGTGAAGAACATGATCCGCCACCTAAAAGCTAAAGAGATCAGCGTCCTGATCACCGACCACAATGCCCGCGAGATCTTTTCGATCGTCGATCGAAGCTACCTGATCCGCGATGGCAAAGTGCTCATGTCGGGAACTGTGGACGAGCTTTTAGAAAATAAAGAGGCCAGGTCGAGCTACTTCGGAGACGACTTCCGGCTCTGAGCTGCTTTTTGCTTATTCAGATAGCAGAGCAGGTCCTGAGGATAATCGGTGATCAGTCCATCCACTCCCATCTCGATGCACTTTTTCCACTCCTCTTCCGAGTTGACAGTCCATACGACCACACGAAATCCAGCTTTTTGCATCGCCCGGACAGTCCTTTCATCCGTGAGAAGAGCATGCTCCGGGGAAATGACGTTTGCGTTGAAAGAGCTTGCCAGATAGATCAAAAGGTTCATCGGATTTTCAGGAGCGAGCCGCTTTACCAAGGCCATGCTGTCTGCATTAAAGATGAAGCCAAGCTCTGCTTCCGGATCCAACGCATGAAGCTCAGACAAGATCTCAGGATCAAAAGAGGAGTAATAGACTCTTTGCGAAAAGCCGGCGGTATGCACTTTTGCGATGATCTTTGCAGCAAGTTCCCGCGCATTGATCGTCAGTTCCGGATATCTGGGATCTCTTTTGATCTCCAGGTTGAGCTTGACTGTGCTTGCATGGGGAGAAGAAGAGTAGTTGATCAGCTCAAAAAGTTCATCCAGAGTAGGAATTGACGTTCCGGGGATCCGTTGCTGCCTTGGGAAATCAAGGTTGATTTTGTTCCCGCAATCAATTTTTTTCACTTCCGAAAGCTTCAAGTTGCGAATGAGCATCTGCGGCATTCTCGAAGCGCGATCATTTTCTTCAATCACCCAATCATCCACAAAATAGTCATGGTGGATGATGATCTCCCCATCCTTCGTGGCATGCAGGTCTAGCTCGAGCGTATGCGTTCCCGCTTCAATCGCGGCGGCAAAAGCCGGCAGGGTATTTTCAGGATATAAGCCTCTTGCCCCCCGATGGCCTTGAACTTCGATCGAATAAGAATTGGTATGTACGCCGATCATCACAGCTGCCGCAATAAACATTTTGGAGAAAAATTTCATTAAAAACTCCCTATTTAAGCTAGCCTTACGGAAACTCTACGCCAAGATCCAAGCCCGATGAGTCATCTAAAAAAATTTATTGAAACAGGCTTGTCCCTTTCGCAAATAACTAAAATATTAAATATAAATTATAAGCTAACAAAACAAGAAAATCAATCAAATACGATCATTTAACAACTAACTTTATATAAAAGTTATTAAAATCAATTTTAATGAACTATCTGATAGCAAAGTTGGACCAGTCCATTGGGATAAGATTTAACAGATTCAAGACGGCAACCGTTCTCCCTGTCCATATCATGGAAAAGCGGTATGCCCGATCCTAAAACAATCGGAGCGATTGAGACAATGAATCGATCGACAAGCCCCTCTTGCAAAAACCGGGAAACAGTGACTCCCCCATCAATCCAGATGTGCGCGATCTTCTCATGATGAAGTTTTGCTAAAAGATCGCTTAGCTTTCCGGTGAACAGCTCGGCCTCATCTCCAACCTTTTTTAAGGTATCGCTTAAGACAATGACCCGTTTGTTCTCATACGGCCACTTGCCGAATCCGCATACCGTCTCATAAGTCTTGCGCCCCATGACCAAAGCGTCGATCGAATCGAAAAACTCCCGATAGCCAAAATCTTCATCGGGTATATGGAGGCGGTCAAGCCAGTCCAACCCGCCATTCTTGCGCGCAATGAACCCATCGATGCTCGATGCAATATAAATGGAAACTTTTGGACGGTCTTGTGCGTTCATTGTGCCCTTAAGTGTATTTAAGATTTTGAAAAAATGACCGAAGAAAATCGTAATACCGCTGATATACCCCGGCATGGGCAGTTTTCCATGTCCCCTGCTTGACGGTGAAGCCGATGACACCAATAGCTTTGCTCAGTTGCAACAGCGGCATGAACTCGGCAAAGTTGGGAACGGGGCGGACACTTGCATAGCCTGCCAAGAAAGACTTTTTGTGATGAGGGTCCTTCGACCACTGACCTTGTTCCAAAGGGCAAAAATCCTCTTGGGCAAAGCTGGCTCTAGCTCCGGCCCAGTCAATGATCCCTTGAAGCTTGCCATCGCAAATGATGAGATTGGCAGGCCGAAAATCTCGGTGCACAAGGCATGGGCCGTCAACTGATTTTAAAAGGTTCAGATTTGCATCGAAATAAGATCGGCATTGCTCGATGAGCTCTTCGGGGACTTGGGGCCGGCACTCGGCTAGTCCCTCTTCAAATTTGAAAGCAAAATAACCGAAGGGGTCCGGCCTTAAGCTATCAGCCTGCAAGGGATCGCCATAACCATCAAGGCGGTTGGCGTGGATCCGCGCAAGCAGCGCGCCAATTTCATAGCTAAGCGCTTCGGTCAGATCGCTGATCTCTACAAGTCTGCCGGGCAGGCACTCCATGAGGATAGCTCCAAAAACGCCTTCTTCCGGTTCGACAAGCTCAATGATCTTCGGGACAGGAAGCGATCCTGCCAACGTTTTTAGAAACTTCGCTTCGCGAAAGTAATCGCTGCTGCGCGGAGATATCTTTAAAATGCTCTGAGCCCCTGTTGGCAGCGTGATCCTATAGACAACGGCAACCATGGCGTCATCGTGCTCAACACGAGAAAAGACTGCAGAGCGAAGATTAAGGCGCTTTTGATACAAAGCGATCAGATCATCCATTTAATACCTGGCCCGCCTCAGTTGGAAGCTGGATGGAATTTGGAAACGGCTTTTAGGTCACAACTTTTTTGAAGATGTTTGTTGCCCAGTACATGGTAAACAGAGCAAAGGCAACGAGCGCCAAAACGGCATATAAGACTTCGATCGATCCGATGTTGCCAAGCGCCAATGCCCTCGCCGCTTCAACGACATAAAAGACCGGATTGAAATGCGCGAAAATATTGAGCCAAGTAGGAGCGAGCGACATCGGCAGCAGGGTTCCCGACAATAAAAGAACAGGAAGGTTAATGCCGTGGACAAGTGGGGCGTACTTGTCTTCGCTCTTAAGGACGACTCCCATTGCATTCCCAAAAGAAGAGGTGGTGATCGTTAGAAGGGCCAGAAGAGGGAATAAGATCAGCATCCCCAGCCAATCGGCCCGAAATCCAAACGGGAGGGCAATGGCAATAAAAAGAAGGCATTGAAAAATGACAGAACACGTATCGAACAGGACATAGCCTGAAAGGATCGAGAACCGTTTTGCAGGCGTTACGCGGAACCGCTCCAGAACGCCGGAACGCACCTCGTCGATAGTGCCGAACCCGGTGAACAGTCCCGTTGAAAACGCGATGATGGGCAGCATTCCCGGAATAAAGAGGGAAAGGACATTATCGGTGCCTAAGCTTCCATTGGAAGCCAGCGTGCCTAAAAGCGGGGTAAAAAAGGCCAGGTAAATGATGGGAGTTGCAACGCCCATGAACAAAAAGATCGGATTGCGAAGGGCAGCCTGAATGCAGCGGAACGTCAATAAGCCAATTTCTTTGAATGTGTTCATTGTGATGCCTCTTCTCTTAGAGATCGCCCCGTCTTTTTCAAAAAGACATCATTTAGACTAGGAATCGACATGTTGATCGTTTCGAACTGAATGTTAGCTTGGTCGAGCACGCGAAGGATTTGGGGCAGGGCGGAAGCGCCTTTGTCCACATAGAGGCGAATTTCCTGCTCTTCAGAACGGATCTCTCTTAAAAACGGATTTTTATTTTCAAATAGGGAGATCGCATGTTCATGAAAGCTCTTTGGAACACCGATCGTGATGATGTCGCCCGAGATCTGTTTTTTGAGCATCGAAGGAGATCCGAAAGCGACAATTTTCCCGTGGTCCATGATCGCAAGCGAGTCGGCAAGAGCGTCCACTTCATCGAGATAATGGGAAGTGAGGAAGATGGTAATGCCGCTTTGCTTGAGCTCTAAAATTTTAGACCATAAATTGTCCCGGCTTTGCGGGTCGAGCCCATTTGTCGGCTCGTCGAGAAAGAGGACTTTGGGCTTATGCATCATGGCAAGCGCGATGTCTAGCCTTCTTCTCTGCCCTCCGGAATAGGTGGTCACGAGCCGCTGAATGCACTCTTTAAGAGTGAAATTATTGACCAGGATTTCAGCTTGGGCAATGGCGTCTTGCTTATTGAGCCCATAAAGGCGGCCTTGTAAAATAAGGTTTTCCCATCCCGTCGAATGCAAGTCGGCCCCGCCTTTTTGGCTGACATATCCAATGCACGTGCGGACGCGCTGAGGGTCGCGTTTCACATCAATTCCCTCGACGTACGCCTCCCCTTTTTCGAAGGGCAAAAGAGTGGTCAAGATCCGCAAGGTCGTGGTCTTTCCGGCGCCATTTGGGCCTAAGAAGCCAAAGACTTCCCCTCTTGGGACCTCTAAATCGACGCCGCAAAGAGCGTGGACATCCCCTTTCTGGCCTGAAAAGGTCTTATGGATATTGGATAAAATAACTGCGCATTCTGATTTCATAGTGGCTGCAATGATACCCTTCTTTTCATTTTCGGTTAACTCAATTCTCGGCTTGAGAGGCAGTTGCAAAACTGCCTCTTGAACAAAAAGAATGCAAAGTATACAACTTCCCCCTTTTTATATTCTAAATTTTAGGAGAAAAGCATGGCTTCAGCCTTGGAAGCAATACGCAGCGGTCTGACTTCATTGTTTTGGGGAGATACCTCAAAAGCTCAACTTCCGCCAAAGACGGCGGAAGACGTTTTTAAAGAAAACATTCTAAACATAGCTGCAATGTCCTACATCGACCACCAATATGAAAAGGGCTGCATTGCCGCATGCGTTCAAGCAATTGGAGCAGACTTTGAAAGGCTCGAGTTCCCTCTCTCGCTAGCAGACCGGAAAATGATTGAAACGCATGCCACCAATTTTGAAAGAGCTGTGGCTGACACTCCCCATCTCTATTCGGAAGAAGCTGTAAAGATAAAATCCCAATTCAAACAGGCCTATTGCCTATTCCTGGAAAAACAATGGGGAGCGGCAGCGGCCAAATCCTTTTATACGATTCCATCGATCCGCAACGAAGCAGAGCGGACCGCGGCAGCACAAAATTGGACAGAACATTTTTTTGCAGGACTTTGTTTTTTCAACAGGCTAGAAAACCATGCTCCAGTGGTTGTTGCAGACTTTGTAGCAAGGATTGTCGACAGGTCCACGCCGGCTTTGCATACTTTTTGCCATGAAAAGATGCAACAAAACATGGCGGCCATGAAAAAGCGCGCAGAACACGATCCGATTTCTTTTAGCAAAATAATGGACGAGGTCGTAGCTAAAGCTGAAATAGATCCCTCGTCATTGTCTGATCAAGAGAGAGAATATGTTGAATTTGCAGAGAACATAGCAGGTTGCGTGACTCAGCATTGGCCTAACGTCGATAAAAAAATCGACCTGATGAAACAATGCGTCTGGCATGGCTTTACCCTTCAACAACAACATTGGTCCATTGTTGGAACTGAAGTCTCTGCGAAACTTTTTGCAAGCGCATTTGCAGAAAAAGTATAGAGGGAGTTGCAAAACTGCTTTGCCCGAAAAAATTGATGATTTTGACCCTGTTTGTGAGTGGCTGCGGACACACGAGAAGGTCCGGTGGACCTTAGCAGAGAGGAGCAGGTGAAGTGCCCATGGGCACGAACTGGGTAGCTGAAACGGACCGTTCGACGAGGCCGACCCCTAGTAGGTCGGGTGAGGAGAACGAGCGCAAACAGGCTCAAAAGGGCAAATGAGTTTTGCAATCCCTCTTTAATTAGTTCGTTTGAATCAACTTAAAAGCGGCGGAACCTGTTCCAAGATTTTCTGTGATCCGGTCAAAAGCATCCAAAATCATGCTTTGAGGCATCGTGAAGAGGCAATCGCTCATCTTGCTGCCGCCGCAGCCGTCTTGGTAACAGGGACGGCATGAAAAGCGCTGGGCAACTACTTGGGCGCGGGGATTCATCCAGGGTCCCCAATTCTGGTCCGATGTGGGACCGAAAAGCGCGACGACAGGAGTTTTGGTCGCAGATGCGATGTGAAGAGGAACCGAATCGACGGTGATCAATGCTTTTGCAAACCCGATCAGCGCGCTCAATTCCTTAAGACCTGTTTTGCCCGCAAAGTTAAGAATGGGAATTTCGGGGATTTTGCTGCAGATGTCGTCAATCATTTGCAATTCATCCGGATCGGGGCTTGCAGTCAGGACGATCTTCTCGCCTCTTTGATGCAATGCTGTGACCAAACGCGCGATCTGCTCCGTGGAGAGGCATTTGAAGCGCCATCTGGAGACAGGATGGATGACGATGTACCCTCCGATCGAAAGACCTTCTTGAGAGAGCATCTCTTGCACCCTCTGCGAAGAGCTTGCCGGGATATGGAGGCTGACATCTTTTTCATCGCCGGTTGGAAAAATGCCTATCCGCCGCAACACATCCAGCTGCTTTTCGACCGTGTGGCGCGGATGGGGGCAGTTTTTAACAATGTGGGTATAGATGTTCCGCTTGCCAAGCAATCCTTTTTTTCCGGGATCGAACCCTACGCGGTACCGGCTTTTGGAGGCCCAGGCCGCGATCGCTCCCCGGTCTCCTTCCGTTAAGTTGATCACAAGATCGTACTGTGCATTGCGGATCTTCTTCAGCAGGCTTAGTTCTTTGAGGATTTTTTTTAAGGGGAAGAGTTTTTTCCAGTTCCGGTCATAGAGAAGAAATTGGGAGATGCTCGGATGCCCTTCCAGCATAGGCAGCGTATCTTTATAAATGAAGGCATCGATCTCGGCCTGCGGCATCGCCCGTTTCAAGTTCGTAAACACGGGAGAAGTCAACAGCACATCGCCGTGGTGGCGCATTTTGACAACGAGGACCCGTTTGACGAGGGAAAGGTCGGGATAATTTCCGTAAGCCATTGATTACCAAGATTTTACAAACACACCATCTGAAGGCCGTCCGCTTAAAAATTAGCGCCTGCTGAACGACAATGATTTTACCGTCGAGTTTAATCTATGCGCCTACTATAATCAAATCCTTTTCCGAATCGGGCCATCCCGTTGTGTTTTCTTCAAAAAGGTTCCCAAATTTCTTTGAAGAAATCAGGAGCGGGAACGGTCCGAAAAAAATTAAATCGGTTCATGAACTAACACTTTGGAGAATTTTTCATGGCTACTGAGCAAACGCTTTCCATTTTAAAACCTGATGCTGTCGCAGCGAACAACGTTGGCGCAATCATCTCCCGCTTCGAAAAAGGGGGACTGAAAGTCATCGCAGCAAAAATGGTCCATCTTTCCACTGAACAAGCAAAGGCGTTTTACGCTGTGCACGCACACCGTCCTTTCTTTCAAGAGCTCGTCTCTTTCATGATCGAAGGGCCTGTAATGGTCATGGTCCTTCACGGCGAAGATGCGATCGCAAAAAACCGCGCTTTAATGGGTGCAACGAACCCTAAAGAAGCAGAAGCCGGCACAATCCGCGCCGACTTTGCTAAGTCGATCGACAAGAACGCTGTCCACGGTTCCGATAGCGCTGAAAACGCGAAAAAAGAGATCGCGTTCTTCTTCAAGCCGCAAGAGATTTTCCCTCGCTAAGAAGCACCACTAAAGCTTCTCGGTGTCGATAAGCAATGTGACGGGGCCATCATTGATGAGCGCGACATCCATCTGCGCTCCAAAGATCCCCGTTGCAACATGCGCAATCGACTTCTTTAACTCCTTCACAAATTCCAGATAGATCGGCTCTGCAAGCGATGCAGGAGCAGCCTGCGTAAAATCGGGGCGACGCCCTTCGCAGCAGTTTCCATACAGGGTAAATTGGGAAACGACGAGCACCTCGGCCTTGCGATCGAGCAAAGACGCATCCATTTTTCCCTCTTCATTATGGAACATTCTTAAATTGACGAGCTTGTTGGCAAGCCAGGGAATTTTGGAAAAGTCGTCGTTTTTATGCACGCCGAAAAGCACCATAGCGCCCTTTCCGATCGAGCCGACGACCTTTCCATCGACAGTGACACTCGCTTGCTTTACTCGTTGGACAACAATGCGCATGACGCTTCCGAGACGCGGTGTTCAAGGTTGTGGATCTCTTCAACAATTTGGTGGGACAAATGTTCTCCAAATTGATGGAAATACTGCTTCAAGTCCGCAGCCTCTTTTTTCCAGGCGGAAAGATCGATATGGAATAATTCACGCACATCATCCGGATTGATCTGTAGGCCGTTGAGATCAAGGTCCTTTTTCTTTGGCACAAGACCAATTGCTGTCGGTTTTCCTGCGACATTGTTATCGACCCTGGCAAACATCCATTTGAGGACGCGCGCATTCTCTCCAAAGCCCGGCCAAATAAACTGCCCGTCTTTTTTGCGGAACCAGTTCACATAGAAAAAGCGGGGCAGCTTAGAAGGATCTCTTCCCTGGGACAACTTGCACCAATGGGCAAAGTAGTCGCCCATATTGTAGCCGCAAAAAGGGAGCATCGCAAACGGATCATGGCGCAATTTCCCGATGACGCCGGCTGCTGCCGCGGTCATTTCCGAAGAGACGGACGCTCCTAAAAACACGCCGTGCTGCCAGTCAAACGCTTCATAGACGAGCGGGACGACCGATGAGCGGCGTCCTCCGAAAATGATCCCGGAAATCGGCACTCCGCGCGGATCTTGCCAAAGCGGATCGATCACAGGACATTGCGATGCGGCAACAGTAAAGCGCGCATTCGGATGCGCTGCAGGCTGTCCCGATTGCGGGTCCCAAGCATTGCCCTTCCAATCGGTCAATCCTTCCGGAGGAACCGGTGTCATCCCTTCCCACCACACATCTCCATCGGCTGTCAGGGCGGTGTTCGTAAAGATGGCGTTCCGATTGATCGTGTTCATGGCGGAAGGATTTGATTTTACCGAGGTGCCGGGAGCAACGCCGAAAAAGCCGGCTTCCGGATTGATCGCGTACAACCTGCCATCTTCGCCAAAATGCATCCATGCGATGTCGTCGCCGACGCACTCGAACTTCCAGCCTGGCAGCGAGGACTGGAGCATGGCCAGGTTAGTCTTTCCGCATGCGCTTGGGAACGCTGCCGCAAAATACTTCTTCTCCCCTTCAGGGTTGGTGACGCCCATGATCAGCATATGCTCGGCAAGCCAGCCTTGGTCCCGTCCCATCACAGAGGCGATCCTCAATGCAAAGCTCTTCTTTCCAAGCAAGGCGTTTCCGCCGTATCCGCTTCCGAACGACCAGATGCTCTTTTCTTCCGGGAAATGGACAATATACTTTTGGTCGGAGCAGCATGGCCATGGATGATCTTGCTGGCCGGGCTTCAAAGGAACTCCGACAGAGTGCATGCAAGGAACAAACGGATCATCTTTCAACGCCTTGACCACATCCGATCCGATCCGGGTCATGATCTTCATGCTGCAGACCACATAAGGAGAATCGGTGATTTCGACGCCGATCTGCCGCATGGGAGAGTCCAAAGGCCCCATGCAATAGGGGATCACATACATCGTCCTGCCTTCCATGCACCCATCGAACAGCTTCAGCAAAATGGAACGCATTTCTTCAGGGTCTTTCCAATTGTTAGTAGGCCCGGCGTCTTCTTGTTTGCGCGAACAGATGAAGGTCGCTTCTTCGACCCTTGCGACATCGTTAGGAGAGGAGTGGCACCAAAAGCTGTTGGGACGTTTTTCAGGATTCAAACGGACAAAAACACCCGCGTCGACAAGCTTTTGAGTGAGCTGATTGTATTCTTGCTCCGAGCCGTCGCACAGATGGATATTTTGCGGACGGCAAAGGGCAATAGCTTCTTGAAGCCATTTGATCAATGCTTTATTCGTTGTCCATTGAGAAAAATCATGCGAATTGGCCATGTCATCCTCTTGAGTTACATGCTGAATTGATAATTCCTGCACCTGGTTAGACTGGGAAGCAAAAAGATGAGGATAATAAACGAGGGAAATTAAAAGCTGAAAAAAAAACACGCGCAGGCAAAGAAGTTTCCATTGATAGGTTGTGTTTTGCATAGTTCACTTGAATTTCTGAAGGTTTTACTCGGCGGTAAGTTTTACCATCGAGCTTTAGATAGCGATCGACTTTCGTTTCTTAAACTTGTCAAGGTATTCAAGGGCTTTTCCAGTACCCATGCAGACTGCGAGCAAAGGATTGGGGGCCACGATCACAGGAAGTCCTGTTTCTTTGATCAAGGCCTTGTCCAGACCTTTAATTAACGCACCGCCCCCTGCAAGCACCATCCCTCTTTCGACTAGGTCTGCTGCAAGTTCAGGAGGACATTTTTCTAAAGCAAGCTTCACGCTTTCGACAATTTGTTGGATTGGCTCAGCGAGGCACTCGCGGATTTCAACAGAGTTGATTCTTTTTGTGATCGGAAGTCCAGCGACCTGGTCGCGTCCCCTTACTTCCATTTCGAGCTCATGGTCGCCCAATGGATAAGCGGAGCCGATCGTCATTTTGATCTCTTCGGCAGTTCTGGGGCCGATCATAAGGTTATAGGTACGGCGCATGTAGTTGACGATGCACTCGTCGAACTCATCCCCCGCGATGCGCAGAGAGCGGGATTCGACGATCCCTCCTAATGAGATGATCGCGATCTCTGTCGTACCGCCGCCGATATCGATGATCATGTTCGCAGAAGGCTCGTGAACGGGAAGGTCTACGCCGATCGCAGCAGCCATCGGTTCTTCGATCAGGATAACTTCTTGAGCTCCGGCGCGCAGAGCCGAGTCTTCGACAGCCCGTTTTTCAACTCCCGTAATTCCGGAAGGAAC
>JAFEGV010000050.1 GCA_018239665.1 Verrucomicrobiota bacterium
AACTTATTCAAGTTGAGCTGCTTCGGCGTCAGCGCTGCTTGGTTCAAATTTAGGACGCCTCCTTGCCAAATTCCCGATTCTTCAAGTTGTTTCGGTATACTCATACAACTCTCAAAAAACTCTGTCAAAGAAAACTGCCCAATACGACAGCCTTATATAGACTTTCGTATTGAGCAGTTAAGCTGTAGTCCAATTACTTGAAATAGTTGACAAGACCTTCTTGCGTCGGCTTCATCGATTTCGCGCCTAGCTTCCAGTTCGCAGGGCACACTTCCCCATTTTTCTCAAAGTAGTTCAAGGCATCGACGAGGCGAAGTACCTCCTCGACAGACCTTCCCAGTGGAAGATCATTAATAAGCTGATGACGGACAATCCCTTGCTTGTCGATGAGGAAAAGGCCTCGGTAAGCGATCCCTTCGTCCTCTTTGAGGACTTGGTAGTTGCGGGAGATATTCTTATTCAGATCGGAAACGATCGGATATTCTACCCCTTCGATCCCGCCCTTGTTTTTAGGAGTGTTTAACCAAGCGCAGTGGGTAAACCAGCTGTCGATCGAGCAAGCGACGACTTGGGTATTTCTCTGCTCAAACTCCGATAATTTTTCCTGAAAGGCGTGAAGCTCTGTCGGACATACAAATGTAAAATCGAGAGGATAAAAGAAGAAAACGACATACTTGCCAAGAAAATCACGGAGAGAAAACTCGTCGACGATCTTCCCCTTGACGACAGCTTTTGCTGTAAAATGGGGGGCTGTTTTTCCAATCAATAAATGGTTCATATATCCTCCTAGTTGAATCTGTCTTGTGCGTTGGCTATCCACTGCTCTTTGCCGATCGTAGTCGGGTCGCCATGTCCCGGGTAGACCCGAGTCTCTTTTGGGAGCGCGGCAAGGCGCTTTAAAGATTCCCACATCCGAGCTGGCCGCGCCGTTGGAAAACTCAAATTGCCGATTGTACCCTGAAACAGGGTATCTCCGGAAAATAAAATTTTTTGTTCCTTTAAATAAAAGCAAACGCCGCCGGGGGTATGCCCCGGAGTGTGGATCACCTGGATCTGAAATTCGCCGACGGAAAGGACCTGCCCGTCTTCCAAAAACCCGGTCGGCTTGACCCCTTTGATAGGAAAAAATAGAGGAAGGCGATCGCTGCCGGGATCTTCCAAGTTTCCGGCGTCTTCCTTATGAATGTAGAGGGGAACGTTTAATTTTTCTTTTAACTCAAAGGCATCTGCAAAATGATCCCAGTGGGAATGGGTCAACAGGATCATTGCAACATTAATATTGAGCTCGTGGATACGGTCAAAAAGAGTCCCAGCGCTATCTGGAGGGACGTCGATGACAACTCCTTGCTTCGTTTTGGAACATGCCAACAAATAGGAATTGGTATCTGCGGGACCTGAAGCAAAGACTTCTAAAATCATAAGGAAATAAAATAATTGCACCGGAGAGGATTCGAACCTCTGACCTCACGGTTCGTAGCCGTGTGCTCTATCCAGCTGAGCTACCAGTGCATTAGCAGCATTCTGAGGCAGTTATCATCTCAAACCCCCTCTTTTTCAGCAATACCTTTCCTATTTTAGGGTTCAATAATAGAGCTAAGGATATATGTTACGATCAGGCCTCCTTTTCACATGTCGAGGACTCAGCACTTACGTGTCGGAGCCCCCCGCTGACCCCTTGAGACTCATCTCTCTTTGCCAAACCGCGTCCTCAATGGCGAGGCGTGTATAACACTCCTTCGGAGCCCAGTTCGTTCCCAAGGGCACTTCACCTGTTTCGCATTGCGAAGGTCCACAGGACCTTCTCATGTCTTCACAGCCCCGCACGCGCTTCGCGCTCATCTGCGGTGCGATTTCGCTGCGCGATCTGAGTCCATCGGCTGCTCGCGCGCTCACTTCCCGCCCTGGCTAAAGCCTGATCGGGCGGGTCCCGACTCGCGTCGACTCGCAGGGCCAGTCTAAAAAAGAAAAAATTTCCTTGTAAGTTTGTCTTGTTTATCGATCTGATGACTTGAAATTGACAAGTTGCTTTACATGATTTCTATATTTTGTTGAGCCATTCTGACGGATAATGTTCTTTCATAATCAACTTGGAGGTAATTGATGCTCTTTCTAGACTGGCTTTGCGAGTCGACGCGAGTCGGGACCCGCCCGATCAGGCTTTAGCCAGGGCGGGAAGTGAGCGCGCGAGCAGCCGATCGATTCAGATCGTAAAGCAAAATTGCAGCGCAGGAAAGCCAAAGGCGGCGGGACAGTGCTTTGCACGGACCGCTTCCGAGCGCGCGATTTGGCAAAACGAGATGAAGCGCAAGGGGGTCGCGGGGGACAATGGCGCAGCGCTTGTCACCCGACATGTCTTTTCAGCGGCAAAATGGTCTAATTTTGATTGAAGATCCGCATCGATCTCAAGCTGGAGAATTATTTGAACCCTCATTTTTCCATAGATGTTCTTTACAATTAAGGGATGTGGGCTATTCTATTCTTAGTCGTTATTATCCTCGAGTTCTGGTTAATGGAGAAAAATTAAAGTGAATATTGTGATTTTAGGGGCTGGCAGCGTAGGAACCCACCTGGCAAAGACACTTTCTATGGAAGAGCACAACGTGGTGGTGATCGACAAGGACCCCTCTGCCCTTGAAAAAGTCGCCCAGAGCGCCGATGTCGCAACGAAGCTGGGATCAGGGACCGATTGGCAGCTTCTAGAAGAACTGCTTGAACTGTCTCCGGAGCTCTTCATTGCATTGAGCAGTTCCGACGAGACCAATTTGGTAGCCTGCGCCCTGGCGAAAAACCTTGGGTACCCTAAAACCGTGGCCCGGGTGCACCATCCTTCTTTCCTTAACCGCTCGCGGCTCGATTTTTCACGTCTGTTTTTTGTCGACCATTTCATCGGAACGGAGATGATCTTGGCCTACGATATTTTCAAGTGCGTGATGAACCCTGGAAATGTCGCTGTTGAAAATTTTGCCCACGGCGCCGTCCAGATGCGATCAATTGTGATTCCGGATCAATGGTCGCAAGCTAACCATCCGATCGCCTCGTTAAAGCTTCCTGAGAGTTTGCTCGTAGGACTTGTAGAGCGCAAAGCCCCTGCAGGCGAAAGCTCATTGAATCCTCAAAGGATCATTTTTCCGAGAGGCAACGATCTGTTGATGCCAGGAGACGAAGTGACCCTGATCGGCGAATGGAAAGTCATGAACCAGCTGCATGAACTGTTTGGAACTCCCTCAAAAGAGATCCGGTCCGTTATTGTTGCCGGCGGATCGCCGGTATCTCTGCAAGTATGCCGGATCCTCGCAGAAGAAGGAATTCAAACACGGCTGATCGAACCTGATCAGGCCCGCTGCCGTTTCCTGGCAGAACATCTTCCACACACGACAGTTCTCAATCAGGATCCTACCGACTATCCCTTCCTTATCGCAGAACAAGTGCACTTCGCCGACGCTTTTGTGGCCTGCACAGATTCCAACGAGAAAAACATCTTGGCAGCTTCGCTTGCCAAACAGGCGGGATGCTCCGAAGTGATCGCTCTCGTCTCCGATACGAGCTATGCCCCTTTGTTGAGGCGGCTGGGAATTTTCTATACCGTCTCGGAGAAGGTCAGCGTTGCAAACCGGATTTTGGCAATCATTAATGAGGACTCTGTGATCTCGGTGGCCTCCCTTTATGACAACCAGGCGAAAATCATGGAGGTCAAAGTCTCATCCGACTCCCAAATCGTCGGAATTCCGATTGCCGATTTGAGCTCCTATCTTCCAGAGGATTTCTTAATCGCTTTGATTGAAAACCGAGGACGGATCATGATTGCCAAAGGCAACAATATCCTAGCTCCCGGCGACACGGTGATCGTGATCTGCCACCCCAAACATGTCGACCACCTTGAAAAGATATTCTGAGGATTGATCATAGAATGCTCTATCGGGAAATTTTTCGATTCTTAGGACGCTACCTCACCTACTTTACCCTCATTCTCCTCCTTCCTCTTGCCGTCGCTGTCTTTTACGAATTCTTCCACGACCCAGCTTACCACCCCCAGCTGCATAGCTCTTTTGCTTTTGGAGCGACAATGGCCGTTTCGCTCGGCCTTGCCTCTACTTTTCTCTATTTCGGGAAAAATGCCACGGGCAATTTCCATCGGCGCGAAAGCATTTTCATGGTCGCCCTCATTTGGATCATCACGGCCGGCGTCAGCGCGCTTCCCTTCCTTTTTTCCGGAACGCTGCAGAGTCCCATCGACGCCTTTTTTGAAGCGATGTCAGGACTGACGACGACAGGTTCTACGATCTTCCACCCAAAAGCGTTTGATCCGGAAACCGGGAAAGAACTGTTATTATCGATCCAGAGCCGCACCGATGCTCAGACCGTCTATTCTTTTTTCGGAACGATCCAGCCCATTACCGACCCCGCTACGGGAGAAGTCGTGGCAACCGGGGTTGAGGCCGTTGGCAAGGCTCTTTTGTTCTGGAGAAGCTTTCTCCAGTGGCTGGGCGGCATGGGGATTGTCGTCCTGTTCATTACCATCCTGCCCGCGCTCTCGATGGGCGGGAGGTTTCTGTTCGAAGCGGAAATGCCCGGTCCCAACAAAGACGCCATGACGCCGCGGATTAAAGAGACCGCCGGCCTGTTGTGGAAGATTTATCTCGCTTTGACAGCAGCCCAGGTCATCCTTCTTCTTTTGACCAACCCCTCTCTTCCTTTTTTTGATGCTATCACTCTGACTTTTTCTACGATCTCAACCGGTGGTTTTAGCATCCATAACGATGGGCTGACCTCCTACCACAGCATCAGCTTAGAATGGATCATTGTGATCTTCATGGTGCTCGGAAGCATTAATTTTTCTCTGTATTTCCATTGCTTGCGAGGCAAGATCTACCGAATCTATGAACCTGAGTTTTTTGCTTTTCTCTTTAGCCTGCTCTTCAGCTCCCTTCTCATGACATGGGTCTTATGGGAGTCTCCCAAAATTCTCTTTAAAGCAGGAGAGGGCATCTTTACTTTAACGGAAGCTCTGCGCTATGGGACCTTTCAAGCGATCTCCTCACAGACATCGACAGGTTTTGCGATCGCAAACTACGACCTCTGGCCTTCGGCCTGCCAAGTTCTCATGCTGATCCTCCTCTTCATCGGAGGGATGTCGGGATCGACAGCGGGAGGGATTAAAATCGCAAGACATTGCATCTTGTTCCGCGTCATCGCCCACAAGATCGAATCGATCTTCCGCCCCCACGCCGTGAGATGCTTGAAAATCGGGAACAGGGAGATATCGGACCGCACTGCGATTACAGTGCTGGTCTTCTTTGCTATCCTTATTGCTTTTGCGGTGATCGGGACCTTTCTGCTTGTGATCGACGGCGTTGATCCTCAGACGGCCATGGGACTTGTTGCCAGCATGATCAACAACGCAGGCGTCTCTTTTAATGGCGCCGGGCCCACCGAATCGTGCGCATTCCTTTCCAACTTTTCCAAAGTGATCAGCATCATCTGGATGATGCTCGGCCGTCTTGAGTTCTTTGTCCTTCTTGTCCTTCTCGTCCCGGCTTTCTGGAGGGAGCGATGAACAAACAAGACACTGGGATCGATTGGGAGGAGCAGTGGAAAAACTTTGCACCCTCGTTTTACGATGGGGCTTCCCACATCGACTTGTCCTCCTACGATCCCAAATGCATGCAGGAGCTTCTATTAAAGGCAGGAGGAGGGTTCGGCGACCTTTCCCATCCGACCACCCGCCTCTGTTTAAAGCTGATGGCGCCTTTTGTCAAAGGAGCAACTATCGTCGATATCGGCTGCGGCAGCGGAATCCTGATGCTTTCCGCATTGCTGATGGGCGCTGACAATGCCATCGGCATCGATATCGAAGAGGACGCCCTGGAGCATGCCGCGGCCAATGCCAAGCTTAACCATCTCGACAAGAAAACGGTTTTCACCAAAAAAATGGATCGGAAAAAAATTCGAGGGACTCTTCTTCTTTTAATGAACATGATCTCATCGGAACAGAGAATGGCATGGAGCGCGCAGAAGCCTCTGCACCAGCAGAGCGCAACCTTGATCACGTCAGGCATTTTAACAGAACAGAGGGACACCTATTTAAACTGGGCAAGCCAGCAAGGATGGAAATTGATCAGAGAAGCCTCTGAAGAGGGGTGGTCGGGATTTGTCTTTTCACAAGAGGGCTCATCGCCCTCTTGAAACGGCAGTCCGTTAGCTAGGCAGGTGGAATTTTCCGTCAGAATCGAGCAGGTTCTTCAATAAGCGATCAGAGGGTAAAATCTGGATCAGTTTCTCAATGGAAGGATTGAAAATTTCTTTTATAGCCTCGGCAGTCTCTTCGTCTTTGCCATGGGCAAACCGCTCCTGCAGTACAAGCAGGTTATTAATAATTTTTTCAATCTTTGGCAAGCCTTGCGAATTGCGGGCTTGTACTCGGAAATATTGATCGTTTTCTGTGACATAATTTTGCACAAATTGGTTAATGTTTTGGGCAACTTGTTGATAATCATATTTTTGCGCAGAGTACTTTTCATCATCGGAAAAGAAACTGCTCAACTGCTCAATTACTCTATCCAGCCAATCGACAACGTCGAAGTCTTTCGAGATGAACCCAGCCTTGGGATCTAGGGCTGCCAGAGCATCAAAATTTTTGTAGAAAACGCCTGAATCTAATGTAGCCATATTAAACACCTATTATTAATTAAATTCACCGGCGGAATACATTATAACAAAGAACAAATATCACGACAACACAATTAATTGATTGCAAAATGAGAATAAAACAAATAAAATACATCAGCCGGGATAATAGACTTAATAACGTTTTAATAAAGATTCAAAATATGAATGCAATCATTTGTGATCGCAATTTTTCCTTGTTGACACAAGGGAAAATTGACTTAGAGAGCTATGTTGTTACGGATTCGCTTGCCACCATCTCCCGGTGGAACCTGCCAGGGCGCCTCTACCACAGCTCAGAGCTCGACAGCACCCGCATTTGCGCCAGCATCGAGGCGACTTTCAAGCAAAAGCTGCCCTCTTTATCGGAAAAAGAGCGCTCCTGCGCTACCGACAACCTCAAAAAAATACTTGCAAAGTTCAGCAAGACAAAAGACCCAATTAAAGAAAAAACTTGTCAAGAAGTTCTTGGAAGAGTGATCGGCTCTTTGAAACCGCAACAACAAGAAGAGCTCCCTCTTTCTGCACCCATCCAGATTGACAAACCCAGCTTAGTGGCTTCGGTTTCCCTACCTGAAGTCCTACAGCCAGCTCCTTCTCGATTGATGCCTCCTTTGATTGAAGAGCGCTATCAACAAAGATACCGCTATCAGCTCGATCAACGCCCCAACTGTGTTGACTACTTTGGCAGCTCGAATGTGGCCGCTGTATTAGAATCCCATCCCTCCCTTGCCGATCCGATTTCCTTGAAAGAAGCAGGTCAATTTCTCTTTCTCTGTGATTATCGGAAGGATAAAATTGCCAGATTTAATGAAGGCTTTTTGAAACAGATCGATCTATATTTTGATGAGCCTGCGAAGGTCTTGGAAGTGATCTTTGATATTCCTTTATCCAAAGCTGCCAATCTGACAAAACAATTAAAAGAAGGAAAGGCTGAGTTTACCCATGAGCAGATGTATAACATCTACCAAGTGATCTCAAATCCTAGCCAAGTGCCCAAAAATTTCGACGAAGCGCATGAAGACTTTTTGCCATTTCTCAAAAGCGATGCAAAATATCAAAGAGAAAAGGCGATGCAGATGAAGCTCTTGTCGCTGCGTAATGACAAAGCGTTCGAAAAAGAAGAACGGAAGGAGCCGGCTAGGACCGAGCACGTTTCTATGAAACTCAATCCCGAACCCATTCCTGTGGATGTACCAGAGAAAAAGTCCTCTTTTCCATGCTTTCAAGACTTCTTTAACCGCCTTCTAGCATCATAAAAACAAAAAACCCCGCAGAAATGCGGGGTTTTAGCTGCTGAGCAGGGGATCAATCAACTGGCGGACATTACATCATGTCCATGCCGCCGAATCCTCCCATACCACCCATTCCGCCCATGCCTCCCATACCGCCCATGCCGTCCATTGGAGAACCGGCTTTGGCTTTTGGTTTCGGCTTTTCGGTGATCATCGCTGCGATCGTGATCAGAAGTCCGGAAACGGAAGCTGCGTGGGTCAATGCGCTCTTCGTAACGAGGACAGGATCGATGACTCCATCCTTAATAAGATCGCCAAAGGTGTCGGTCAGACCGTTATAACCCCAAGCGCCTTCTTTTTCGTAGATCTTCTCTGCAATGAGATTGCCTTGCTTGCCGCAGTTGTTAGCAATTGCGGTAGCAGGAGCAAACGCGGCTTCGCGAATGATCTCGACGCCGATCTTCTCATCGCCTTCCACTTGAAGCTTTTCAAGGGATTTAACAGCGCGCAATAGAGCGACGCCGCCGCCAGGGACGATCCCTTCAGCAACCGCTGCACGGGTAGCGTGCAGAGCGTCTTCAACGCGAGCTTTTTTCTCTTTCAGTTCCGCTTCTGTAGCAGCGCCAACGTTAATGACGGCGACTCCGCCGACAAGCTTTGCAAGGCGCTCTTCGAGCTTCTCTTTGTCATAGTCGGATGTGCAGTTAGCAATCTCCGCTTTGATCTGAGCGATCCGCTTTTCAATCTCTTTTGGGTTCCCAGCGCCATCGACAATGGTCGTCTCGTCTTTACCGACTTTGATCCGCTTGGCTTTGCCGAGGACCTCTAACCCGACATCTTCGAGCATGAGGCCGACTTCTTCCGTCACAAACGTTCCGCCTGTCAGGATAGCGATATCTTGGAGCATCGCTTTGCGCCGGTCGCCGAATGCAGGAGCTTTGACTGCGCAAACAGGAAGTCCGGCTTTGAGCTTGTTGACGACGAGGGTTGCCAACGCTTCTCCATCCACATCATCCGCGATGATGAGCATGGGGCGCTGTCCTTTCTCCATCACTTTTTCTAAGATAGGAACGAGGTCGCGGGCATTGGAGAGCTTTTTATCGGTAACGAGGACGAGGGCATTGTCGAGCTCGACGGTCATCTTCTCTGCGTTCGTGATGAAATAAGGAGAGAGATAGCCTTTGTCGAACTGCATCCCTTCGACGACGTCGAGAGTCGTGTCGATCCCTTTCGCTTCAGCGATCGTCACGCTGCCGTCTTTGCCCACTTTCTCCATCGCTTCCGCAATGATTGCGCCCACTTCAGGGTCGTTATTGGCGGAGATGGTCGCGATCTGTTTCACTTCTTCCGGCTTGGAGATCTTTGTCGCCAGCTTGTCCAAGGCTTCGTTCATCTTTTCGACAGCTTTTTCGATTCCGCGCTTGACGCTCATCGGATTCGCGCCAGCGATAACGTTTTTCACGCCGGAGCTGAAAATTGCATCGGCCAGGACGATCGCGGTCGTTGTTCCATCGCCTGCAACATCGGATGTTTTGGAAGAGGACTCTTTGACGAGCTGAGCTCCCATGTTCTCGAATTTGTCTTTCAGCGCGATCTCTTTAGCGACCGTCACGCCGTCTTTTGTAGAAAGCGGAGCGCCAAAGCCTTTATTGATCACGACATTGCGCCCTTTAGGGCCCAAAGTGACAATCACTGCTTTCGACAGCGTCTTGACACCTTTGAGGATCGACTTGAGCGCCTCTTCATTGAACTGCAGCATTTTTGCCATATGAATATCTCCAAAGTAATTGTTAAACTAAAACGCCCAAAATATCATCTTCAGACATGATCAGGTATTCCGCTTGATCATCGCTTGTCTTCACTTCAGAGCCCGCATACGAGCTGAACATGACTGAATCGCCAACGCGAACGTTAAGGGGCTTAAGCTTTCCAGAATCATCCAGCGCTCCAGGACCTACAGCCACAACTTCTCCTTGCTTGGGTTTTTCTTGGGCTGTTTCAGGTAGCAGGATGCCGCCTTTGCTGGTATTGCTCTTTGAACGTTTGATTAGAACACGGTTGCCGAGAGGCTTGATATGGGTAGCTGACATAGTCGTTTCTCCTTAAACTTAAGACTTGAAGTAACTTTATCTGTTTAAGGCAGAAATGTAGGGCTTATCGCGTTTTTTGTCAAGGGCATCTCGTCAGAAATTAGCAAATGACAGCCCTGACTGCTAACGCCTATTGGTACATGAGATACTTCTTCCTTTCTTTACGGAACATCTCCCTCTCTTCTTTTTGATAGAGGATCAGCTTCCAGGCGACATATTTTTCCCGGTTTAATATGGAGAACATCTCCTCATTGCCGTTAGCCTTGCAAAATAAATTTTTCTTTGACGCCTCTAAAGATGAGAGCTTAGCGTTAATCTGCTTGGGGTATAGGTTTTTCAGAAGGCCGAGCATCATATACTGGACGACTACCGGCCGGTAGGTCTGCTCGTTGGTCACCATGATCATCACCCCCTCGCAGTCTTTCCCTTTATAAGCGCCATAGAAGGGACGGTAATGGAAGGGGAAGAAAAATACGCCCGGCAGCTGCTGGGCGTTAAGCCTGTCTGCCAGCTCCTGGCCATTGATCCAAGGCGCGCCGATCACTTTAAAGGGGAGGGTGTAGCCAACTCCAATGTTCACCAAGCTCAACTCCCCTAATATGCCCGTTGTGGCATAGAAAAGAGGCGAATCGGCTTCGGGAATATGAGGGCTTGTCGGCACCCAATGCAATCCGGTGTCCTTATAGCTCATTGAACGCTTCCACCCTTTCATCAGCACAACCTTGAGCTTGCACCCGATCTTGTACTGCTCGTTAAAAAATCGGGCCAGCTCTCCGACTGTCATTCCGTGGCAATAAGGGACGTTGACATAACCGATGAAAGAGCGCCACTTCTCTTCAAGCATAGGGCCGTCAATGATGACCCCATTGATCGGGTTGGGACGATCGAGGACGATGACGGGGATGCGCTTTTTTGCAGCCTCTTCCATGACGTAGAACAAAGTCGTCGTATATGTGTAAGACCTGCACCCAATGTCTTGAATGTCGTAGACAAGGACATCGATCCCCTCGAGCATCTTCGATGTCGGCCTTCGGGTCGTGCCGTGCAAACTGTAGATCGGGATCCCGGGAACGCTTTTCTTATCTTCGACATGCTCCCAAGCGTACGCCTGGCCATTGATCCCATGCTCGGGAGCAAACAGGGCGACGAGCTTGATCTCTCCGGCATAGTCGAGAAATAGGTCGACCGTGGAGCGCAATTGGCTGTCCACCCCTGTCTGGTTCGTCACAAGGCCGACCCGTTTCCCCTTAAGTTCTTTGACGACCCCTTCTTTGAAAAAAACATCGACGCCGAGCTCAACTTTAGGTTGTTGGGAAAATGCCGGGACGAAGGCTCCAAACAAGCAGAGACAGAATAACAGAATGGCAGGATGGACAGGAAAAAACCTATAAATCAACTTCTTAATCCTGACCATCCTGCCATCCTGTTAATGCTTTCTTCCATCCGAGTTCTAATTACACAATATGGGTTCCCAATAAAAAAATAAAATTAAAGAAAAAATTTGTCTAATCATTGCCATTATGTTATGGAGGATTTTGAGATCCTTTATTCTAGGAGCATATCTTTATGTCACAACGCGAATTCGAATCGCCGGCAATGCAGAGCAACCGCTTGCAGCTAGAAACAGTAAAGGGGAAAACCTTAACTTTGGAGCAGCGAGAAGCCGCTGCCATCGAACTTGCTGCGAACATGCTCCGCGAGGCAAACCGCACGATGACTTTTGAAGAAAAGCGGACTCAAGCGGAATTGGCGAGGATGATGCGCGATCCTAAAGGCAAAGCGTTCACGACCAGCATGACCGACCAGTGTTTTCGAAGCTTTCGATCTCCTCGCGTGGCCAACCAGTTGGTTTACCTCCTGAACCAGTTCGGCGTCCCCCGCTATTTAGGCTTCATGAAGCGGCTTCAGCTCGGAGTCTTCCAGGTCCTTGGAAAAACCTTCTCATTCTTTTTTGTCCCCGCGGCAACCTATATGCTCCGCAGGGCCACCGCAAAGGTGATCTTGCCCGGCGAACCGCATGCGTTATCGAAACACATGCACTTGCGGCGCGAACAAGGGGTCCGCTTAAACATCAACCATCTAGGCGAGGCCATTCTTGGGGAAGAAGAGGCGAAACGGCGCCTGAACGTCTACCTTAAAGATTTGGAAAGAGACGACTTTGAGTATATCTCCGTAAAAATCTCCACGATCTACAGCCAAATCCACTTGCTCGGCTGGGAAAAAACGCTCGACATCTTGTCAGATCGCCTGCGCCAGCTCTACCGCGTGGCAATGAACCACCAGTTCAAACGCGCCGACGGGTCGACTACTCCCAAATTTGTCAACTTGGACATGGAAGAATACCGAGACCTTATTCTCACCAAGGACCTGTTCAAGAAAGTCTTAGGCGAGCCGGAGTTTCACCAATTTTCAGCAGGGATCGTCCTGCAGGCCTACCTACCTGACGCCCATGAGATCCAAAAAGAACTCACCGAATGGGCGATGGAGCGCATCAAGAAAGGCGGAGCGCCGATCAAGATCCGCATTGTCAAAGGCGCGAACTTGGCGATGGAGCAGTTCGAAGCGAGCTTGCGCGATTGGAGCCAAGCGCCTTACACCAAGAAATCGGATGTCGACGCCAACTACAAGCGGATGGTGACCTACGGATGTCTTCCTCCTCATGCAAAAGCTGTCCACTTAGGAGTTGCCAGCCACAACTTGTTCGACATCGCCTATGCGATGCTTCTGCGCGCTGAAAATCTCGTCGAAGACGAGATCTCATTCGAAATGCTCGAAGGGATGGCCGACCATATCCGCAGAGTCGTGCAAAAACTGACAAAAGATATCCTCCTCTATTGCCCCGTCGCGACTAAAGAGGATTTCCAAAGCGCGATCGCCTATCTGATCCGCCGCTTGGATGAAAACACGGGTCCTGACAACTTTTTACGCCACACGTTCGGGCTGACTCCCGGATCTCCTGAATGGGAAGAACAGGTTTTGCTGTTTTCTCGTGCATGCCACGAAATGAACACGGTCTACATGAAGCCGAGAAGAACGCAGAGCCGATTAGAACAGCCGCATGAACTTAAAATTACAGCTCCATTTGAAAATGAGGCAGACACCGACTTCGCTCTTCCAGATAACAGAACATGGGCCAATGGCATTGCTGAAAAATGGAAAAAGATCCGATTGCATCCGATCCCATTAATGATCGCCGGAAAAGAGATCCACCAGCAGGACCCTGAAGGGTCGGGATGCGATCCTGCTCACCCGGCGCAATGTTTATACCGTTATTCAATGGCCGATTGGAAACAGGTCGAAGAGGCGATCCAATGCGCGAAATCGCACGAGTCGATGTGGAGCATGAGAAGCGTCGAAGAAAGATGCCAGCTTCTCTCCCGCATCGCACAGCGCATGCGGGAAAAACGGGACGATCTGATCGGCGTCATGATGGCGGATGGCGGCAAGACGATCCTCGAAGGAGACCCCGAGGTCTCTGAAGCAATCGATTTTGCCGACTACTACTTGCGCAGCATGAAAAAAATGGATTCCTGCAAAGACATCCACTGGAAGCCCAAAGGAACGGTCCTCGTCACGCCTCCATGGAACTTCCCCATATCGATTCCGGCAGGGGGAATTTTGGCGGCCCTTGTCGCAGGAAACTGCGTGATCTTCAAACCAGCGCCTGAAGCTGTGCTAAGCGGCTGGGTCCTTGCCAATGTCCTGTGGGACGCCGGCGTGCCCAAGGAAGTCCTGCAGTTCATCAATTGTCCCGATGAACCTGTCGGCAGCAAGCTGATCGCCGACCGGCGGATCAACATGATCGTTCTGACAGGAGCGACGTCCACGGCGCGCCTTTTCATGCGCCTAAGGCCCGGTGTCGACCTTGCTGCAGAAACAGGCGGCAAAAATGCGATCATTGCAACTTCCCTTGCCGATCGGGACCTTGCGATCAAAGACATCGTCCAATCTGCCTTCGGCCATAGCGGCCAGAAATGCAGCGCATGCAGTTTGGCAATCTTAGAAGCAGAGCTCTATGATGACCCTCACTTCAAAAAGCAGTTGAAAGATGCCGTAGAAAGTCTCCGCGTCGGCCCATGTTGGGACCTAGCAAACAAAGTAACGCCGATCATCCGAGAGCCTGGAGATGTATTGCGAAGAGGTCTTACCACCTTAGAACCTGGAGAAGAATGGCTGGTCGTTCCGCGCCAAGATCCTAACAATCCTAATTTGTGGTCTCCGGGGGTTAAATACGGCGTGAAGGAAAACAGCTTCATGCACCAGACGGAGCTTTTCGGACCGGTGCTCGGCGTGATGCGCGCAAAAAATCTGAAGCATGCGATCGAGATCGCAAATGGAACGCCCTATGGCTTGACCTCCGGGTTTCAAAGCCTCGATGACAGGGAAGTTGCCATTTGGATGGAAAAGATCGAAGCGGGCAATTGCTACATCAACCGAGGGATTACAGGAGCGATCGTCAGGCGGCAGCCCTTCGGCGGGACGAAAGCCAGCAGCTTCGGACATGGCTCAAAAGCGGGCGGCCCGAACTATGTCTCCCAATTCATGGTCCCGACCCAGGTCAGCCTGCCTCAAGACAAGCACCCTGTCATCGAAGAAGTAAACAATCTCACAACAATCTTGCAAAAGATCAAGCTCTCGACGGAAGAGCTTGGCGTCTGGTATGCGAGCATCGCCAATTATGCCTTTTGGGCGATACGGTTCCAGCATGACCACGATCCGAGCAAGATCATCGGGCAGGACAACCTCTTGCGCTACCGTCCTCACAAGACGATCTGCTTCCGCATCCAGGAAAACGACAGCGCCTTAGACATCATGCGCGTCCTCGCAGCAGCCTTAAGCTGCGGAGCAAAGATGGAAGTGAGCTGGACAAAAGGGCATACCCATATCGCTGTCCGCGACCAACTCCGCCCCCTTCAACACCGGTTCCACTTCATCGAAGAATCGGAAGACCAGTTCAACCAGCGTGTCAAAAAAGGCGGCATGAAACGGATCCGCCTGATCACACCTGCTAGCGAGGCATTAAAGTCTGCAGCAGCAGAATCGGGCTGTTACTTGGGATATGCGCCTGTATTGGCAAACGGGCGGTTTGAGCTGCTCCACTATTTACGCGAGATTGCATTTAGCATCGATTACCACCGTTACGGCAACCTGGGCGTCAGAGAAGGCGAGGCGAGGAAGCCCTTAAATTAGAAACTAGATCTTTTAGGAGATCCATCATGAAACAATTATATCTTCTCCCACTGTCATTAATATTGATGATCCAAGGATTTGGAAATGACCCTCTTCTCAATGAAAGAGATATAGAAGATCTTACAGGCACTGTCATTTTGGCTCCCGATGAGGCCTTTTCAGAACCCGAACAAGCGCAAAAGATCCTCTCGCTCAACACAGAAAAGTTCAATTTCGACGATTCTATCTCATATGATGAGTACGACGATAGCGATTATGGCTATGATGATGATCAAGATGATCTTTCTTTCGATTATGATGAGGAGCAAGATGAGTCGTTCATCTCGATCGATGCGCCTCCTTCTCCAGATGAAGTCCCTCCTGTCCCAAAATCGCAAAAACTCGATCCGGTTCCTGCTAAAGAAGGGGCCTCTTACGGGATTCCCGATCTTCCTCCTCCAGCTACGCCAAAATCACAAAAAGCTGCACCGGCTCCTGCAAAAGAAGCGAGCACATACGGAAAACCCGTTAATCCTTCTCCAACTGCGCCTCGCGGCAGCAGCCAACAGGGATCCTCTCAGCCAGAACGCAAATTGATGCCTGAAGAAGCTTCAGCTCCTCGCCGGGCTCAACAACCGCAAACTGCGCGTCAAGCTCAAGCTCAACGTAAGCAGCAAGCCCAAGCTCCTCGGTCCTCTTCACAA
>JAFEGV010000051.1 GCA_018239665.1 Verrucomicrobiota bacterium
CTTGCGCCAGGGTGTGTCAATGTAGGCCATAGGGCATCGTCGCTATCGACTTTTTCATGCTCATGAGCTCTGCCATAAACGCGCATCCATGTGAGCGCAAGGTCCCAGCCATCGTGCGGCAGATTGTAGCCAAAGCCGACGCGGAAGCCCCAGTCCCAATCCCAATGCAGTCCTTCTGCTTTGGCATCGTGGAGATTGGCTGTAAACCCTTGATCTTCGTTTTCAATGAATAGAGGGAGTCCATCTTCGTGCGCAATCCAATAGAGGGCATCAGCGGTGACGAAGAGATCCGCGCCGTTGCGCACTTGAGGTCTTCCCGGCGGATTGATGACGCCATTAGCTCCTCGGCGTTGTTCTAAAGCGGTCACGCGGTTTTCTAAATTGCGCATTTGCGCATTATCGGCGTCAGCGAAAGAAAGGCTTGTAAATGCTACAAGCGATGCAGCAGCTGCAGGCCACATCTTTTTTAGGTTGCGTTGCATAAAGATCCCCCTGAGTTTGGATCGATTTTAAGTTTATACTTCGAAATATGGTTATGACGATTTCTGAAGGGTTTTTTGGAATGCAATCCGGTGTTGCACGATTCCAAAAAACCTCTCAGAAGATCGTCGAGATATCTACGATTGCAGATGCACAATAGTTTCGACGCATTAAGTAGATTCACTGTAAAATGATTGAGCGATTCCGTCAACCAGAAATTCGTGCGCGGAGTGCAGCGAGATGTGAAAGCGCTTGCGCGCCGTGCTGTTCGAATTCTGCGATGCTGAAAAGACCTGTTGCAACTCCCATGAAGTGCAGTCCGGCGCCTTTTGCTGCTTTCATGTCGTTGACATGATCGCCGATGTAAAGCGTTTCGCACGATTCGATCTGATGTTGCTGCAACCAAAGCTTTGCAGGATCGAACACGCGCGGATCGGGTTTGTGATGGAGTGTGTCTTCTTCTGTCTGGACATATTCGAACAATTCTTTTGGGAAACGCATCCTGTCAAAATCGTAGAGGACGTTCGAGCGTGTTGTCGCAGTGACAAGCCCGAGTTTTTTGCCTGCGTTGCGAAGGTGCTCTAATGTTTCTAAAACCGAATCGAACAGCAGTTTGGGGAAATGAGGCCGCATCGCCGTATTATGCGCGATGGCAGTTTCGACATCGGATGTTTCGTAGAGGATCTGCATGAGAGCCGTCAAGGGCTTACCCCAGTGCTGCTTGATCTCATCGTCTTCAAGCGTTTTGCCGTAGTATGTTTTTGCAATGTGCTTATGCTGCGCCCACTTTGGGCTCATTGTATTGACAAGGGTGTCATCGAGATCGAAGAGGATTGCTTTAATGGACGATAGGCAAGGTGTCATCGTTCCTCCTAAAAATGTTAAGTCCGTTAACTAAGTCGAGGCTATGTGGCCAGGTCGGGCAAGACCTTGTTGACCTCGTCGAGCCAGTACAGCGCTTCTTTCCCCAATTGCTGGCAGATGAAAAGCCAAGCGATGCATAAAAGAGCCAGGCCGGCCAATGATTTCAGCGACATGCCAAGGAACACAATTTGTACCTGAGGGGCAAGGCGGTTGGCAATCCCTAAGAACAGCTCGGTCATCAAAATGGCAAGCAAGGAGGGGGCGGCAAGCTGGATCGCTACAGAGAATAGTCTGCCGATTCCTCCGGCGATCAGGACCCAAAAGGGGTTGTGAGCTGTGAAAAAGGTGGGATGGATCCAGCCGTCGGCAGGGATGATTTCAAAAGAGGTCAGCACGGCATCAAAAAAGAGGAATGGGCCGCCGATCTGATAGAAGATCACGATCATGATTTGGTTATAAAACATGCCGATGTCGGAAGATTGGGACTGCGTGGAAGGATCGGTGACTTGCAAGGAGGATGCTCCTCGCTGGAAGTCGATCAGCACGCCTGCCGCTTCGGCCGTCATAAAAGGGATCCCCGCAAAAAAAGCAAGGAACATCCCGACGAAGAACTCTTTGAACAGGAGCAATATGTACGTGGTATTGAAATCGACCATTGTTTTGCTGGTCATCACGATTTGAGGAAGGAAGCAAATGGTCAAAGCGGTGAGCAGTCCCATCTTGATGGGGCTCGGGACCTTGGAGCCAAAAAAGGGGGCCGCTGCCAAAATAGGCATCATGCGCGCCATGCCGAGCAGGAAAAGCGAAAGCATGGAAAAAGGAGCGAAGTCGGTCAGCTGGGAGTAGAACGAAAAGTAGCTTTCAGTAGGACTCATTTATTAGACCTTTTGCGTAACTAAGGGTTCGTCGATTTTCGGGATTATTTTGGCCGATTTTCGATTCAAATGACAGGGGTCATATACAAAAGTTGATATTACCCCTATCATTTGAATCGAAAATCGGCTCAAAAGAACCTGAAAATCGACAGAACCTTAGTTGCGCAAGAGGTCTATTACGAGACCCATTTCGGGAAGTTCATAAAAATGTTGTTCGTAAACTGCATGATTTGCGCGGAGAGCCATCCTCCCATAAATAGAAGGGTCAAAATAACGGCAAATAGCTTGACCATGAACGAAAGGGTCTGTTCCTGAATTTGCGTTGCCGCCTGGAAGATCGCAACAAAAAGACCGAGCATTGTGCTGATCAGGATCGGCGGCCCGGACAGCAGCAGGATCATAAAGAGCGACTGGTAAGAAAGCTGATAGATTTCTGTACTATACATGCATCAATCCTATTTGAAGGATAAAACAAGCCCTTGAATGATCAATGTCCAGCCGTCGACCATAACGATCAACAATAGCTTTAATGGAAGAGCGATCGTCAAAGGGGAAAGCATCATCATGCCCATCGCAAGCAGGATGTTCGCCGTCACCAGGTCGATCACGAAAAAGGGCAGATAGATTAACACTCCGACTTCAAAGGCCGCTTTAAGCTGCGTTGTAATGAACGAGGGGATAACAACGATAAAATCGGTTGGCTGCAACGATTTCTTATACGGGTCAGGGAAGGAGCGGTATGCGAGTTGATAAAAACCCGAGATGTGTTTGTTCGATGTATTGCGGATTAAAAACTTTTTCAGCGGCTCTTTGGTGACGGTGACCATTTCTATGATGTAACCGGCGCTTTGGGCGGAAAATAGCTCTTGGGGAGGCTGTTTGCTGATGACTTCTTCAGCGGCCTGATACATGGCCAAGCAGGTCGGAAACATCACATAGACCGACATGAAAAGGGCGATACCGGTGATGATTTGGTTAGGCGGAGATTGCTGCACGCCCAAAGCATTGCGCAAAAGGGATAGGACAATGACGATCTTGATGTAGGAAGTGAGCAGCATGATCGCATAGGGAAGCAGCGAAAGAATGGTGATCGCGGCAAGCTGTTGGACCATGGAAGGCTGCTGCGTTGGAGGCGGCATTTCAGGAGGCGGCATGTTAGCGCCGATCGGCATCGGCTCTTGGGAGAACAGGCAATCGCATCCGACGCCGACAAAAAAGAGGACGAGCAAAAGCGCGACGTGGAGCTTGTGGCGTTTGATCAAGTCGAAGGTCTTTTGAATCATTGCAATCTGGGGTTTACCACGACTTTATTACATCGGCGGGATTTTCCCCTAAAGGAAAAATATAGGAGGTGAGTAATGGAGGATAGGGGACAAGCTGGGCTATCAGGTAAGCTTCATGTATTTTTCGAAGGCCGCTTCCAAGGCGCGCCATTGGTTTTCGATGCTGGAATTGATGATGCCGCTTTCCGTTTCAATGATGCAGCCGCCTGGGGAAACGTCGGCCCTTTCTTGAACGGAGAGGGTTTGCAGCTGTTCAAGGATCGCTTTGATCCTGGGCTTATTGGCCTCGAGGATCTCTTTGTCCGCCTTGTTCACATAGATGGTGAACCTGTGGTTTTGCGTCACCGGAGCTAAAGCGGCGATGACGATCTCGACGATCGTCTCAGGATGCAGTTCCAGCTCTTTGCTGACGATTTTTTTTGCCGCTTTTAAGGCCAAAGGGAGGATCTGCTTCTGCAGTTCGACCCGTAAATGGCGGAGGTTGCGCTCGAAAGAGACCAGGTGCTCGTTGAACTTGGAAAGCCCTTCTTCAAAGCCTTCCTTCTTTGATTTTTCGCGGAGGGCTTCGCACTCTGCGTCGACTTGCTTCCGGTAGTGCTCGGCATCCTCTTTTGCCCGCTGCAGAATTTCTTGCGCGGTCATCAATGTGCTAAAGTCTTCTGCAGAGATCACCTTGTCGTCTGTAGCAGGGTGGATTTCTCCTTGGTAGATCAATGAGAAGAATTTCATAGCGTTATACCGGGGTATGGGTGTTGATCGATTGACTTAAGTCGACCACTTGATCGATGAGAAGGGGGGCTGCGCGGGGATGGTCGAGAGGCGTGCATAGTTTGAGCAAGGCATTGCCCTTTTCAATGTCGAGATGATGGCTGACATACCATATCAGGCTGGGGTGGTGCCCGTATAGCGCTTTGGCGATCCGGTTGACTCCCCGCTGAAAAAGGCTGTGCTTCAAGGCTTCCACATCGCCGCTCCAGCTTGCAAGTCCTAGTTTTTTAAAAGCGACAGGCTCTTTCTTGTGGGACAATGTTTTCAGATAAGCCTGCTGGGGCTTTGAGAGGAGGGCATATATTTGCTTTAACTTCGCCGTGTCGATGATATGCCGGATCTCAATGGAGAGGTCGTGCATGCTGATCAGGTCGATCAGGGAAGACCACTCTTGTTTGTCCAGATCAAGGAGCAGGTTCAGGCGGCTGGAGGGCAAGCAGGCAATCGGCAAAAGGTCGGGAGGAGTGATCTGATCAAACAGGGTCTGTCTGAGGAACTGCGTGGCCATAAAGGAAATTTCGGGCAGCTGGTTGGAAAAAAGCAGCAATGTTTTGAGCCCTTTTTGCTGGTCGGGATGCAGGCAGGTAAAAAAAAGGCGGATGTCCGATTCGGGCAGAGTGCGCAGATAAGGGGCAAACCAAGAGTAATGGATCCGGAAGAGCTGTTCGTCGCAGCGGGGAAATCCTTTGGACGGGTCGCCTAAGGTAGATCCAAGCTCGCGCATCTCTTTAGCTTCTGCGGAAGGCAGGTATTTTAAAAGGGCGTTCTGCTGCTCGGGGGAGCACTTCTGTAAAAAAGCGTGGCAAACGATCGCAGCAGTATTATCCATGTTGATATCTCAAATAAGCGCAAAAGTGGCTATTGAGGGTATTACAAAACTCATTTGCCCGTTAAAATCGCCCTTTTGAGACTGTTTGCGCCCATTCTCCTCATCCGACCCACCAGGGGTCGGCCTTGTCGAATGGCTCGTGGCAGCTACGCTGCCACTCACAAACAATCTCAAAATCATCAATTTTTTCGAGCAAAGCAATTTTGCAACTCCCTCTATTTTTTGACGTCCTCTTTACGCTGATTTTCTGTTGTTCCTTCATGATGGTCTTGGAGAGGGACATGGCTGAGCAGCGCCTTGATCCCTCCGCGCCGCTTTAAAATCGGATAGAACTTCCATACCATCCAGCCAAGGAGGACTGCGAAGAGGAGGGTAAAGATCATCAGCAGGAAAAAGATAAAGCGGAACCTTCCCGCAGAGTTTTTGCTCATGACGATCGACCAAATGCTCACATACTCTTTAGCCTTAGCTTCCAAAGGCTCGATCTGCGGCGCCAAGGTGACATCGGTAAAGCGGGAACGGTCGGAAATGACCGTGACATCATTGACATCAAGCCCTGTAACGCTTCCCGAGACAAGGCGCTTGATCTTAGTGACCAGGTGGCTGTTGGGGTCGTCGAGGATCCCTTGGTGCTTCACGTAGACTGCAGCAGTAATTTTTTGCACGGGAGCGGCGGTTGTGCCCGGAATTGTCGCAGCTGCAGCTTCCTGGGGAAAAGAAAGCTGGACGTCGGCGTCGATCACGCCATCGATTTTGCGGATCATGTTGGCAATTTGCTGGGCAAGGCCTGCCTGGTAGCGGATCGTCTCCTCTTTGTCCGAGGACATCAAGCCCGATTTTGCAAAGAGGTCGAGGAGGTTGGTCCCTTGTTGGCGCGGCAGGCCGTTTTGATTTAAAATGGCCATCGCGTCGGTGGCTTGCCCTGGAGGGACGGAAATGCTCCATTTGGGAGCTCCGCCGGCGCCGCCGGGAGCGGAACTGACAGTGGCTACTTTTTCAGCAGGGATCCCCTTGCTTGCCAAGAAGACGACGATCTCGTTGGCATCCCTTTCGTTCACGTCATTGATGATGACCATGTTGTTTTCGCATCCGGAAAGAAAAAATAGGGCGGCAACGGCTGCCATGGCGACAAAGAGACGTTCAATGGAACGGAAAACGGAGTGCATCATAAATGATCTACATGTTGAAAGTTCAGCTGGCTATTTCCTTTATATCAATTTTCCCCTAGCGCGTCAAACTCAATCATTTTTGGAGTTTTGCAATTAGGAAGGAGCTGCAATTCCCTCTTAGGTCTACCTTTTAAATAGCCAGGATGGCCCGTTGCCGAAGCGGCGGCGGGCGTAGTCGAGAATCCCCTGGACGGCAGCCTTGTTCTTGAGAAGCTTTTCTTCCTGCTGGCTGTAGTCTTTGTTGGGACAGACCTTTTTGCGAAGGCCAAGCTGCGCCGTTTTAAGCAGGCGGATTTTGAGCAGATGGGCAATATCGGGGAGCAGCACCTTCCAGTAAAGCCGGGCGCGCTCTTTCCTCGTGCAATTCCTCTCGATCCAAAGGAGGCGGTTGCGCCACCAAAAGTAAGTGGAATGGGGCTTGCCGACAAACGAAGCGGAGACTTTGTGGTAGATCCGTGCTTTAGGGCATGTCAATGTAGCGTACCCCGCGGCTCTCGCGCGGAAGCAAAAATCAGATTCCTCCCAAATAAGAAAAAACTGGGGTTCGAGCAGTCCGACCTTTTCCCAAACGGCCTTTCTGGCGATGAGCGCAGCGCCGCACACGTAGTCGATCTCTTTAGGCCCATCTAGGCCCTCGCCGTCCTCTTTTTTTCGCAGGCCGACAAGGTCGAACTGCCCGGTCTTAGGGTTCCACATCCCTCCCCAATGGTCGAGCGTGTCCCTTTGATCGAAGAGGCAGATCTTGGCGCCGAGGATCCCTGCATTAGGATGCTCTTCAAAGCATTTTGCAAAGGCATTGAGCAGGTCGGGATCGACGACGGTGTCGTTGTTGAGGAGAAAGATCAGCTCCGCATCGGTCTTGAGCGCAAAACGGATCCCCACGTTATTCCCTTCCGCAAACCCCAAGTTCTCCGTGTTTTCAATGAGGGTCGCATCGGGAAACTGAGAACGGATTGCATCTGCGGACCCGTCGGTGGACCCATTGTCGACGACGATCGTGGTCCAGTTCGGATAGTCGATTGCGGCAACGGACTGTAAGCAGGCTAGGGTGTCCCGCTTCCCATTCCAGTTAAGGATGATGATGGCAACTTTAGGCTTTAAGGTCATTTTGGTAGGCATCCCATGCATGTTTCCGGTAGATGGCAGCCTGGGCCTTGGGATCGGCTGAACCATAAATGCCGCGGCCTACGATGACCACGTCGCTCCCCTTGGCAATGACCGACTCGGGGGTCTGGTACTGCTGGCCTAGATGATCGGACCCTGTCGCCAATTGAACACCGGGGGTCATATGGACAAACCGAGGATCATCGATGAGTTTGTGCATCGAGATAAATCCGGTGACGAAATCGGCATGGTCTTTTGCCATCTCCACCGCTTGGGAGGTATAGGTCCCGTACGCCAGGTTCCCGGCCGAGCTCATCTCGGCGAGCAGAAGGAGGGCTCGTCCTTTGGGAAGCCCTGCCTCTTTAAGTCCGGCGATGATCCCGGGGCCGGGAATGACGTGGGCGTTGATGATGTCCGCCCATGACGCAATTTTATAGATGCCGCCTGCATATTGCTGGACGACGGTATTTCCGATATCGGCGAACTTCCTGTCTTCAAAAATGAGGAACTGGTGCTGCTCGGCAAGCTGTTGCAAACGGTCCGTCACTTCAGGTGAAAAGTCGTCGAGGATGTCGATATGGGTCTTGAAGACGCAGATATGGGGGCCGACCTGTTCTGCCAAGGCTAGCAGTTTTTTCGACGAGGTCACATCGGCCGCGATGCTCAAGTTCGTTTTCTTTTCAGCCATGAGGCGGAACAGCTTGACCGCAGTGGGGTTCGAGCTGAGGTTGGCACGTTCTTCAAATGCGATCCGAGAGCCGTAGAGTTGGACTTGCATAGGATTTTACCTTTTTAAAGAAGGAGGAGCGAGTAGCTTGTTTTATCCAAAATGTGCCTGGAAATGAGCCTCGCAAAGGCCCGATTTTCAATAACTTCTGATGGGGAGCCTACCATAGATCGAGTTAAAGGAAAAATTAAAATAATTCCTTTGCTTTTGGCCAAGGAAAAATTTTTGTATTGTAAGTTAAAATTTTAAAGTCTGTTGCTGAGGGGTTTGAAGTATTTCTTTCTTCTTTAAAATTTTAATTATTATTTAAGTTATTGGCGATCTGTGTTATAATACTTCTAATTCAATAACCAAATTAAACCTCAAAAAAGGGTATTTTTTTATGGCAACAAAGCTAACAGCAGATGTTTCAAGCGTAAGCGGCGGTCAAGCAGCGGCTCTAGAGCTTGCACAGAATTTGATGCGAAGCTCTTCAGAAGTCGGTGAAACAAGAGCAGTGGATCGGAACATTTACTACGATTTACGCAATGAAGGGTTGCCTCAGCAGACTTGTGAAATGGCGCGCGAATTGGCTCACCGGGT
Source organism: Verrucomicrobiota bacterium (assembly GCA_018239665.1). GTDB lineage: Bacteria > Chlamydiota > Chlamydiia > Chlamydiales > Rhabdochlamydiaceae > Acherontichlamydia. The sequence continues at coordinate 8,682 of JAFEGV010000051.1, forward strand.
ATCTCATCTGGTGCGGCAAGTCGGACAATTCGAAGAATCGATTGGTTCCGAGGATCTAGCTTCCATCGATGGGCTTGCACGGATGATGTTGACAACTCAATTTGAAGCTTTTAAAGGGCAAGTCGAAGAATTGAAGGGGAGTTCCCTTTATACTCTCCGTCAAGTTCGATACCGCGCTGGCGATGAAGTAGAAAATCTGTTGCCGGTCTTTGAGAAACAAGTCGGTCAATATCTGCAAACTCGCAATGTAAAAGACCTTGATCAAGCAAGAGCTTCCGGCGAAGCCGTTGAGAGAATGAACCGCGCTGTGAGTGATATAAGCAATTTCCAAACTGAGCTAGATGGCAGGAAAGTAGAATATCATGAGGAAAATCCTACCGACAAGCGTATTCGAGCATTAACGAACCTGATCGGTGGCGGATATTACTTCGGCGGTAATTATGAATCAGTCATGCGACAATTAGATGGCCTTGTTGCAGAAGGAGAGGATGCGACAGCATTGGAAGGCGTATGGGGCTTCAACAAAGAACGTATTGATCAAACGATTGATCGGCTGCATGATGAAGTAGGTTCAGACCAAGTCAACTACTGGGTCTGGAAACTCTCCGGCGAAAAACCCGGCGAGAATTATGGCCTCGTTCACCGCTATGATGACCTTGGCATCTTGAAAGAAGCGATCCTCCGCACAACAAAATCTCTTGCTGACAAGATCATGAAAGAGGAAGCTCAAGGGCTTGATCAAGAAGCCGTCTACGTAAAACTCTTCGAGATCATCGGCGAGCCACAAGTTGAAAATCCAATGGTTTGGATGAAAGAGAACGCTTGCTATTACACTCAAGATCTACAAGCTGCGATTAGGGAAGTGAAGTTTCCGCGACGGGAAATTGACCTATTCGATAACTTCGATGATTTTCCACCTCAGTTCAATTTCGCCTCAAGTTCAATCCTAACTTTTGAGCCGTCTCTCTTAAGTTCTTTCTCGACAACGGTTATCCCGCAAAAACATGATTACACCTTAATTCTCGATGAACTCGCAGAACTAGAAGGGGAAGAGATCTCCTCTGATCTGAGAGGACGGGTTGAAGAAATGATCGGATTCCTTTCTAAAAATGGCCTTGCCGATACGATCAACTACGAGATCTGGAGACTGGGCGGCGAAAAACCTGGCGACAATTGGGGCGTTGTCCACCGCTATGATGATGCAGCTGTGCTCAGACAAGCTCTGATGATCGCATTAAGACGCGATGTGCACGAACAATATGTTGTCGAAACCTTTGCCGATGAAGAGGACCGCAACGCGTTCTATACTGAAATCGGTCGAATCGCTTATGCATACGATTCCAATATCGATGGCGTTCCCGCTGATCTTGTTGCCTACGGAAAAGAAAAAATCGTTTTCCATCTTCATCAATTAGGCAGCGCTAAGGAAGAAGTGCAAGCGCAGATCCAAGAACGAAGAGAAGCTAAAGCCCGTGAAAGCGATGAGGCCATAGACGGACTGATGAAAGCTGCGGTTTCAAAGAACCCGGCTGCCCACAGTGTTGCTGATATGCTGAGGTTAATTAATCAGGCAACTGGATATTTTGCTCCAACTAGCGCTGCCGAGGCGTGCAAAGCGCAGATCCGTGAACGGGTCGAAGCTCCCACTTTCGACGCGGCTCTTAAGAACCAAATCTTCTTAGGCGTTTGGAGAGCGAATAATGAACCTCTCGGAGATTCAAAGTGGGGCGACAAGCACTACTTGGATGACTTGGAAACGTTGTCTCAAGTGCTCTTGAACATCCTGGTCGAGATCGGGCTTAATGGCGAACAGTAAGCCAAGCATAAGTTTAGTCTAAACATCTCAATTAAAACCCTGCCGATGACCTCGGCAGGGTTTTTTGTTTTTTTTGTCTTTCTCATCCTGGAAATAAAAATTTGATTTCCCTTCTTCCAATTTGTGCTATGATTTTCCGCTTTAATCATTGAACGCTCAAAGAAGAGGATAGTCCTATGCCGATGGCGTTACCAAAAGTGGATTCTTCTCAGCAGGGGCCTCTGGGGCCGCTGGGACTGACGCAAGAAATGATGGAAGCTGCGCAGGACCTTGCAGAAGCAAGGACTATCCATCAAGGGATTGAAAAGGCCTTGCAGGATCCCGTTTTGCCCAAAGATATGTTTAGCGCTGCTATCGCAATGGCCGATAAGGTGCGGGACCTTAAAGAACGAAGTTCCTTTTTCCAAGAAGAGATCTCTACGAAGATGCCTGTGCAGATTAGTTCCGTCGCGCGCAAAATATTGTCGGTCCAATGGCAGGGCTTGAATGCGCAGGTGGCCGATCTCGCTCAGGCATGTTCTCTGACGCTTGCCGGAGTTTTGCAGCGGGCAAGGGAAGAATCGGAAAAGGCCTTGGGAATTTTTCAGGAGAAGGTCTGCAGGTATTTGGATGGGCGTAGTCCGACAGATCTTGTGGAAGCGCGTGGTTCAGCCCAATCTGTCGGTCTGGCCTTCCGGCATGTGCAGCTCATCTGTTGGAACGAGCAATCGCTCTCAGGAAGGGAAGTCGAGGTTCTGGATGAAGAAAGGAACTTTGCGGCGCGTCTTGGTCGTTTGAACGATTGGATCGGCATGCGCTATTACGGCTCTCATCGCGATGTCTGGGGGATTGAAGGCTGTTCCTTTGCAGATGCGGTGCAGCGGCTAGAGGACGCAGTTGGCAAAAATTGGGAAGCGGAAGATTTGGACCGACATGAAGACTTTAGAGTGGGAGATATCGGAGGATGCAAGCTGGACCGAAAGGGCTTGGACGCGATCATCGACCAACTCCAAGAGGAGGCCGGTTCACCGCTTGTCGACCATTGGGTCTGGAAGCTTGCCGGCGAGCCTTCTGAAAAGAATTATGGACTTGTTCATCGTTATGATGACGTGGGGCGTTTGAAAGATGCGCTCCGCAAGTCGGCGCATAGTCTTGCAAGCCAGATCATGAAAGAGGAGGGGCAAGATTTAGATCGGGAAGAAATCTATCTCAAGCTCTACGAGCTCATCGGCAAGCCGCATGTTGAAAATCCGATGGGATGGATGAAGCTGAACGCCTGTTATTATATCGGACATCTTAAGGCGGCAATTCGTGAGTTGAGTTTTTTAGAGCGTCCATTCTCTGTCATCGAAAGCCGTGGCAATTTTGCCTCTGTCGAATCTCATAGAGGAGCTGTTTCTTCTTTGATGCAACCGGCACCTGCGCTCAGTTTGGAAACTCATCCTCACAGCAACATTCTTAACGAACTTGCAGAGGTTGCCCTCGATCGGGAAAAGCTTACGCCGCAACTCAAGGAGCAAGTTGAAGAGATGATCGGCGAACTTTCTCAAAAGGGGCTTGCTCAAACGATCGACTTTGAGGTCTGGCGCCATTCTAAGGATCTGAACAAGGGAGGAGCCAATTGGGGTTCTGTCCACAGGTACGACGATCTGGACGCGCTAGGAAAAGCGCTTATGATCGCTATACGGAAAGATGTGGAGAAGGCAATTGCCGCAAAGAACTTTCCGGATGAAGAAGACCGGACAGCTTTCTATGCTCAAATCGGTAAAATGGCTTTTGGGAAGCAAGAGGTCCCAACAGACATCGATCTTGCTGCCTATGGAAGAGAATGCATCCCTTTGCACTTGCAACTCGTCGATCCGGCCGTCAAAGCTGTTCGGGAGCAGATCAGGGAAAAGAAGTTAGAGCAAGCTAAAGAGGCGGTTTTCAATTCCGTTGTGGAAGCTGCAGTTGCAAAGGACCCTGCAGCTTTGCCAATTGCCGAGTTGCTTAAATTCATTAAAGAGACAGGTCAAGAAGATGTCGAGGAGTGCAAGGAAATGGTCCACGAGCACATCGAGGACCCTGATCTTGATCCTGCAATCAAGGACCGGATATTTGACCAGATTTGGAAAGAGGCTGGAGAACCGGACATTTTAGACTTTGGCAAAAACCATTATCTGGACGACCTGGGAGTTTTGCGAACGGCGCTGTTCGCTATCCTTGTCGACATCGCAGTTTAAGAAACGACCTCTGCCGAAAAGATCGGCAGAGGTTGTTTTTATTCTTCATACCGAGGTTAAAAACTCTCGGACCGATTGAGCGGTTGCCGTCGTGATCTTTTCAGCTTGCTGCAAGGTTGCGACGAGATCGGAGATCGTCAGCAGCGAATGCAGGCGGATCCCCTTTTCAGCTAATCTTTTCTCTCCTCCTTGCTCCCGGTTAAGGACGACAACGGCGTCGGTGATTTTAAGTCCTTCTTTGTGCAAGGGCTCTATGGTCTCGAGGATGCTGGCTCCCGAGGTGATCACATCTTCGACGATGAGGCAGGTCTGGCCGGGCTGAAAAGCTCCTTCGATCATCTTCTTCGTTCCGTAATCTTTGCTCTCTTTGCGCCGCATCACCATGGGGATTTCATGGGCAATCGAAATCGCGGTGGCAATGGGAAGCGCCGTATAAGGGACGCCGCAGAGAAGGTCAAAGGAGAGGTCTTCTACTTTTTCCCATAGCTGTTCTGCGATCTGCTTGAGGATGTGCGGGTAGGAAATGATCACGCGCAAGTCGATGTAGATCGGTGATTGGATGCCGCTTTTGAGGGTAAAGCTGCCAAACTTCACAGCTTGGATCTCATAAAGGTCGAGGATCAGGGATTGCATGGTTCACCTTAAGGTTGAGTTTATACACAAACAACCTGAAAAATCGGTTTTTGGCAGCGTCGGGCAGCCAATGACTTTGAGACCCGCCTGCATCGCCCAACTTATTCAAGTTGAGCTGTTTCGACGTCGCCTTCGTCTGGCTCAAATTCATGGCGTCTCCTTGCCAAATTCCCGATTTTTCAGGTTGTTTGTGTATAGATGGTAGCGGGCTGCCAGATAGGGGTCCCACATCATCCCGGTTGCGCTCATCGCGATATCCGCGCCGGCATCGAAAAAGAGGTTAAAATGTTCGGCAACGGTGATTCCGCCCACTCCGATGAGGGTGAGATCGAGCTTTTCTTGACGGTTGATCGTGGATGCGGTCTGGATGAACCCAAGGGCTGCGTTGCGGATCGGGCCGCCGCAGATGCCGCTTGTTTCCCTTGCCGCGCCGAGGGCCGGTTTTCCCGTTGCATCGAGGACCGACATGCTGATGGTGTTGATCCCCGCAATGCTGCGGATCTTTGCCCTGGCAGCTGCGACCATGACGTCGCGCATCTGCTCGGGAGAAGAAAAGAGTCCGACTTTAATGATGAGGGGGATCGGATGGATCGCCTTGACGATGGCGCTGCCGATATCGAAGACCGTGGTCGGGGACATGTAGAGGCACCCGGCGCTCTTGTCGACGTTGGGGCAGGAGAAGTTGGCCTCGATGATCTTTGCGCCGCACTCTTTGGCAAGGTGGGCGGCTTCTATGAAATCGTCTTGAAAAGTGGAGTCGGAGCGCTGGGTCCCTACAACGGAGACGACCATGACCTGCCCTTTTTTCAAAGAGGCGTTGGCCCTGGGGATATCTTCTCGCAAGAAGGCGGGGCTTTTAGAGGGCATTCCAAAGGAGTTGGTGACGGCCAGGTCTTTGATCTGAGGGGAAGGGGCGGCGACGAGGCGGGCAGGGTCTTTCCGGTGGGAAGGGTCGATCATCCCTTGGGTATTGACATACACCATATTAGGGAGGGGATGGGAGGGGTGGGCCCGGCTCCGGATCGTCTTATAGACGGGGATGTCGTAGCCGAGAGCTGCGGCAAGGGCGATCCAAGAGGAGGTCAGAAGGGGGCCTGCCGGAACTCCGATGCGGGAGGCGACGGGATGCCCAAGGAAGTCGGTCCACTGTTCTTGGGGGGGCCATTTCCTTTCGGGGACCTCTCCAGTAAAGAAGGGGCCCTTTTCCGCATTCTCATCGTAGGTCTTTTGGATATCGTAGATGGGGGGGTGGCCCGGGTACCAAAGGGGTATCTCATGCGAGGTCATAGATCTTTCCTTTCAATATCGTCTTCACGGGCCAGCCTTTGAGGGAGAGCCCGGCATAGGGGGACCATCCGCATTTGGTCTTGAGGCGTTTCTCATCGATAGTCTGGGTCTGGTTTAAGTCGAGGAGGACCCAGTCATCATTGGGTGGAAGGCGGAAGATCTCCTGGACGCGGGTGCGCATCAGGCGGATGATCTGAGGGAGGGTGATATGGCCATGCGATGCGGCGTTGAGCAGCAGCGG
>JAFEGV010000052.1 GCA_018239665.1 Verrucomicrobiota bacterium
ATAGCCTCTCTTTGGAAGACGATGCCTTTTCCGGGATGGGAACGACCTTAAGCTGCTTTTTGGTCCATGAAGACCGCCTGGTCTACGCCCACATGGGCGACAGCCGCCTCTACCAGTACCGGGGAAAACTGCTCCAGATCAGCCATGACCATTCCCTTAGGGCCATGCTGCTCGAAGAGCAGGATATCGATCGGGAACTTCTCGATCAGCCCGGATTCAAAAATGTCATTACACGCGCCTTAGGCACCCAGTCCCACGTCACGCCCGACATCGGTGTTGTCCCCATCCAACCCGGCGATATCTACCTGCTGTGCTCCGATGGCCTGACCGACCTCGTCCCCGACACAGAGATCGCTTCCATCTTGTCTTCCGGAAAAAATCCTCAAGAAACGTGTGAATCCCTGATTTCCGCTGCCCTGGAAAAAGGGGGAAATGATAATATTACCGTCCTAATGGTAAAAATTCTTTCGCCCGCATGAAACCTCGAATCTATCTCGATAACAATGCAACGACTGGGGTCGATCCCCGCGTTGCGCAAGCTGTTGCCCTTGAGATGACAGCCCTTCCCTCCAACCCCTCCAGCGTCCATTACTTCGGTCAGGAGGCCAGGAAGCGGCTGCTCCATGCCCGAGAAACCATCGCGCAAGCCTTAAATCTTAAGCCCCATGAGGTGATCTTCACTTCCGGCGGGACCGAAGCGATGAACATGCTGATCCATGGGGTCCTGGCAGGCAAACAAAACGTCCATGCCATCACCTCCAACGTCGAGCATTCCTGCGTCTATAAAACGCTGGCGCGCTATGCTAGCCAAGGAACGGATGTGAGCTTTTTGCCCGCGGGGCTTTGGGGTGCAGTGCAAACCGATGCTATCGCTAAAGCCATCCGTCCCAATACGCATGCGGTCATCTTAAGCGCCGTCAATAGCGAAACGGGAGTGAAGCACGACCTCGAGGCCATCGGCGCGCTATGCCTTCAACACAAAATCCCCTTTATCGTCGACGGCGTCGCCCTCATCGGCAAGGAGGCCTTTCAAATCCCAAAAGGAGTTTCTGCGATGGGCTTCTCGGGCCATAAGTTCCATGCGCCCAAAGGCGTTGGCTTTGCTTTTGTCCGATCAGACCTTCAACTAGAGCCTTTTTTGACCGGAGGCGACCAAGAGTATGGAAAGCGAGCAGGAACGGAGAACTTGCCTGGCATCATTGGACTTGCGCAAGCGGTCGCTTTATTGCGAATCGAACTCCCTGCCGCATCGGAGCGGATGAAGAACCTGCGCGACCATCTCCAAAGCGAGCTTTGCTATCAGTTGGATCCTGTTATCGTCAATGGGCAAGGCCCTCGCGTCGTCAATACCTGCAACCTATCGTTCCCCGGCGTTCAAGGGGAAGACTTATTGATGGCGCTCGACTTGAAGGGAATCGCCGTCAGCCACGGGTCAGCCTGCTCCTCCGGCGCTCTGGAACCATCCAGGGTCCTAACCAACATGGGCATTCCTTCCCAAGAAGCTAGATCGGCAATCCGTTTCTCGCTCAGCCGCCAAACGACCAGAGAAGAGATCGATCAGTGTATCGAAGCTGTCGTTGCGATTGTCCGCAAGCTCCGTTCAATTGGAAGTAACTAAACTGCTTAATACCGAAACAACCTGAAGAATCGGCTTTTCACAGCGTCGTCCTTTTCTAGATGAAGAACTTGAAGACGGTTATTTAAAGGTCAAGCCTGTCTATGTTAGCAAGAACTCCCATATCGGGAGGAAGAATTTGAATCGGGTTGTTCGAAAGGTTAAGCCATCGCAGGTTGACAAGGTCTCTGATCTCAGAAGGAAGAAATTGAAGCTGATTGTTTGAAAGGATAAGCGTTAGCAGCTTAGCAAGGGCTCCGATCTCGGAAGGAAGAACTTGAAGCTGGTTGTTTGAAAGCACAAGCGATAGCAGCTCGGTGAGAGCTCCGATCTCGGAAGGAAGAACTTGAAGCTGGTTGTTTGACAGGTCAAGAAATTGCAGCTTGGAGAGGACTCCAATTTCAGGAGGGAGAACTTGAAGCTGGTTGTTTGAAAGGTTAAGGCCAACTAGCTCCATGCAAGATACAATCTCAGAGGGAATAACTTGAAGCTGATTATTTGACAGGTGAATCCAATGCAATCGGGCAAGAGCCCCGATCTCCGGAGGAAGCAATTGAAGCTGATTGTTTGAAAGATTAAGCGTTTGCAGCCCGGTGAAGGATCCAATCTCCGGAGGAAGAACTTTTAAATCCATCCCTGATAGATCTAAAAATTCTATATGCGCAATTTTTTCAGCATTGGCAGGGTCATTTAACCATGCGCGAATGGCGCTTGCCGTGCAAGGAACGGGGGATTCCGAGAAGTCAATTTGCATTTGAATCCTTGGCCAGATTTTCTTTAAAGCAATCGCGTTAAGAGCGCTCTCATAAGCATCGGCCTTTAATCCTATGATGCCAACATGACCTGGAATAAGAGCGCCTGTTAAAGCCTTAAAACGGGAAAAATAAGAATCCTTTGAAGACTCAGAAAAGCTGCAAACTTGCTTTACATAAGCGTTAAGGGGAGATCGAGGATCAGAGCCTTTTTCAAGCCCGGTCCAGAACGGCCTCGTGAAGCCATTGTCCACCAGGTCCTTCCATTTCACGCACACATTCCTGAGGTTCAGCAGCCCCCGAGCATCATCTCCACCCTTTGTTACAAAGGTAAAAATACGCTCGAATATTTCATTTGGAAGAACATCAATGTTAAACGGCTTTGCTTGAAGGGGGCTTTCCTCTTCTAGTAGAGCTTGTGTTGGGCTATTTTTCTCTAATAGAGCTTCTTCTGCTGGGCCTATTTGAAAAAAGGAAGGAATAGCGCTTAACGGGCTTGGCATGATGATTGACCATTTCTTTAATTATTATAGCGGTTCTATTTTAATCTCTTGTTGCAAACTCCATCGCTTCGATCAACCGGATGATATTGTCAAATGCATGGTTTTCACCCCAATTATCATCGCCAACCGGTCTTCCCGCCAAATCCCAAACTTGCCAGTAGGTCTCCCTTCTTTTTGCTGGGTCGAGGCCGTTTATTTTTTCACTCGCAGCCTCAATGACCGCCCTTGCAAAGAGCGCTCTATCGCTTAGGAGCTCGAGCATTGGGTTGTCCGGCGAAGAGGATGAGAAGGAGGGAGAAGGGCTATCCGGCTGCAGCTTTTCTATGATCCGCTTTTTCATCTCATCGGAAAGTTTGCTAAAATGCTCAAGAAGAGCAGCGTCGTCCTTTACCAGATGAATAGCTTGGCACAAAGAAGCAAAAGGAGTTGCGCATGGAAAGTTTGCGTTAGCTTGATATTTTTCAACGTATTGCTTACCAGAAATCGCTTTCAGATCTTTATCTAAAGCCAGCAATAAAGGATTACCGCCAAGGTAAAGGTGCAGCCCGGTAAGGGCTCTCATTTGCAAAGGGAGAACTTGAAGCTGATTGTTTGAAAGGTCAAGATCTCTCAGGTAAGCTAGAGCTCCAATCTCGCGAGGAAGAACTCGAAGCCGGTTGTTTGAAAGCCGAAGCTCGAACAGAAAGCCCATATTTCCGATCTCGGGTGGAATAGCTTGAAGCTGGTTGTTTGACAGATCAAACATGAGTACCCGTTCCAGATATCCAATCTTGGGAGGAAGAACTCGAAGCTCGTTGTTTGAAAGATTAAGAAATTGCAGCTTAGTCAATTTTCCAATTTTGGAAGGAAGAACTTGAAGCTGATTGTTTGAAAGGTTAAGAAATTGGAGATCATACACATCTCCGATCTCCAAAGGAAGAACTTGAAGCTGGTTGTTTGACAGATCAAGATGACGCAGGCTAACCAGATATCCGATCTCGGGAGGCAGAACTTGAAGCTGGTTATTTGAAAGGAAAAGGCCTTGCAGCTCATCTAGATCGTTGATCTCGGGAGGAAGAGTTTGGAGCTGGTTGTTTGTAAGGATAAGGAATTTCAGACTATACAGATGTCCAATCTCGGGAGGCAGAACTTGGAGCTGGTTGTTTGTAAGGTCAAGTGTTTTGAGCTTGGTCAGATATCTAATCTCGGGAGGCAGAACTTTTAAATCCATGCCTGATAGATCTAACTTTTTGATACTAGCAATTTTTTCTTTATTGGCAGGATCATTTAACCACGCGCGAATAGCGCTTGCTGTGCAAGGAACAGGGTCTTCCCCGAAGTCGATTTGCTCTTGAATCCTTGGCCAGATTTTCTCTAAAGCAATCGTGTTAAGAGCTCTCTCATAAGCATCAGCATTCATTCCTATGATCCCGTCATGACCTGGAATTACAGCGCGTGTTAAAGCCTTAAAATGTGAAAAATAAGAATCCGTTGCAGACTCAGAAGAGCGGCAAGTTTGCTCTACATAAGCATTAAGGTGGGATCCAGGACCAAAGCCATTTTGGAGCCTGCTCCAGAGCTTGCTAGTCAACAAGCTATTATCCACCAGGTCTTTCCATTTTACGGAGACTTTCCTAAGCTTCGACAGCTCATAAGCATCTTCTCCACCCCTTGTTGCAAAGGCAAAAATACGCTCAAAAACTTCATTTGGAAGAACATCGATGCTAGAAGGCTCGGCATGAGGGGGGCTTTCTTCTACTGGTAGGACCTTTGTTGGGCTATTTTTTTCTATTAGAGCACCTTCAACTGGGCCTATTGGAAAAAAGGGAGTGATAGGGCTTAGCTGACTTGGCATAATGAGTGATCCCTTCATTAATTATTGCAAGCATTTGATAACAAATGATTTATAAATTAATTTTATGAAAATTTGAAATTATATTCTTTATTCGAAAAAATTTTAACATTAATCATTTCAAATCACAATCGTTTTTTATATAAAAGAACCTGAAGAATTGAAAACTTGATAAAGCAGATCCAGCGGTCTTTTTTGATGAGAACAAGCATAGCCAAAAACCTATCTTTCAGATTGTTTCGGCATAGCCCAACTCGAGACCGTTGCTTCATTGATCTGTCGAAAAAAACATGCATTTTGCGATCTTTCAATTTTCATTAGCTCCTTATAGGGCGTCCCGCATGTGCGGGCTCGCTCACAACCGAAATTTCATCTAAATGCCCTGCTATTTTCTTAATCGCTGAATTATGCAACGGTCTCAACTTTAAATGATTGTTTAAAATCCCAACCTTGCTAAATTGAACCACAAAATCTTTGCGCATGTAGAAATTGCAAAAACAGGAGGTGGTCATGTCAACTCCAATTAAACGCGATTCACATTCACTTGATTTCCCATGTCAAACGGCTCAGCCGGATCCATTGCAAACTCTCCAAGAAACGCCTTTAACAGACAATGTTGGGATGGAGCCTGTGTTCCACTCATTGTTCGGCCAAATGGTGTTAAGCGATGTCATTTTTAAACATGTCTTCACCCTCCTTAATGTTCCCGATCTAGCGAGGGCAAGAACTGTCAGCAGGGAATTTAGGATTTTAGGCAATGGATATGTCTTGAGTTATTTGAAAAATTTTTCCCTGATGAAAATAGTCGCGGATTATGGTTTCGAACCGGCCTCAGACCTTAGGAACCTGGTCATTGTCCAAAAGGCCTATGAAGCTTGCTCGAATGAAGGTATCGACGACAGCTTAAGCCTTTCGACACTTCATAAAAAGATCGTTATCGCAGAGGACCGCAATCTCGTAAAATTATTCCTCCGCTATATCAACACAGTCTTTTCTGGAAAAGAAGTTACATTTTTGAAAAGCAACCCTGCTGAAGCGGCATTTCTTCAAGGACATCCCGAACTGAATGTCTGCTGCATTTCCCAAGTCCAGGATGTTCCAGGAGCTGCTAACACGATTAGAGCATGGTTAAAAGCCCAACCGCCCATCCAATTGCACGTCTTACATTTAGGAAAGCTCACGCCCAATCACAATGTCCATATGTGCATCATCCCGCCTGAAATCGTCCATTTCCGTCTCAACATCCTTTTAGCGAACAAAAATGCCTTTACGCTGATTAGTCGAAATGTGGGAGCTGCAGTCAAAGAAAATATCGATCTTCGTTACAATCAATTAGGGGCTCTTCCGGATGAGCTGGGTGCAGCAGAGAACCAAAGTACATACGCTACAGAAGGGAACCCAAAAGGGATGCTCCCTCCCAAAGGATCGCCTCGAACAAAATTGATCAACCGCAGCAACATGACCTTTTATTCTCTAGGAGCTAAATTGCAAATGGTGATGCTCCCCGATGCAATCAAGATTTATGAGGGCAAATCCTGCGGAAGTTAATCGCAGGACAACATTAGATCTCTTTCATAACCCCATTCGTCTGACAAAATCGTTCTTTTTTTACAGGCAAAGCGGATTATGAAAGAGATCTATTCTAAAAGACTGTGCGGACATGGATCATTTTGGCGCTGAGAAGCGACGCCTCTTCGACGGTCAGCTCGAACTGGTCGATCCTGACCGACTCGCCCTTGGAAGGCGGATGGCCGAGGGCCGCTGTCATCAGCTCCTCCAAAGTCTCCGCATCTTGATAGAGTAAATGAACTCGGAACTGTTCATTGAACTCGTTTAAGCTCAAATCGCCCGGAAATGAGCGGTCCACGACGACGTGGTAAGCCCTAGGGACCATCTCGCCAAACGACATCCAGAGGTCAGACCTTCCAAAGATCTCGTCGACGATCTCGTCGAGCGTCAGAATGCCTGTCGCCAGCCCGGCTTCATTCAAGACGATTGCCAAGCTCTGGTTGTTCCTTCTAAATTGCTTGAGGATCTGCAAAATGGACGTGTTTTCCGTAATGAACCAGGGAGACCTCGCATAGTCGCGGATCTTTTTGTTCTCCGCCATCCGCAACAGGTCCCGCGGATAGGCAACGGCCACGATGCTTTGGGGATTCCTATTGTAGATCGGGATAAAGGGAAGATGCTTTTCCTGTAAGATCTGCCTCATCTCGGCAACAGTGCTAAAGGATGGAAGCAAGGTCGTGCTGGCAAGCGACTGCATTAGGTCTTTGGCTGTCTTGTTCTTCAGGGAAAAGATGTTGGCGACAACCGTATTGAACTCTTTGCGCTCGGACGTCGATGCCAAGGTCTCTTCCCGCTCTTCGATGATGTTCTGCAGATCTTCTCTCGACAAGTAGGCGCCTGAGGCAACCGGCGTTCCGAACAAACGGTTGATGGCGCGGCATATGAGGTCAAGAGTCCAAATGATGGGCCTAAACAAGATCGAGAAGAACATCAGAAAAGGGATGCCCAGCATGGCGACGTTCTCGGCATACCGCCTTCCTGCCAGCATCGGAGAAATTTCAGCGAAGATTAAAACGATGATGATTTGTGTCAGCGGGGCCCAGTCGGGATTTAATCTTAGCGAATCGTAAAACCGGCGGGAGCACTCCGATCCCACGATCAGGGCTGTGTTGACCCCGATCAGAGTCGTTCCAAACAGATAAGCGGGATGGTTGATCAGATAGCTTAGCCACTGCGCCCGTTTTTGCTGTTTGCTGACATAATATTGCAACCTGACCTTGTTAAAGGAGACACAGGCCAGCTCGACCATAGCGAATAGTCCCTGGACCACAAGGCAGACGAGGATAAGGATAAGATAAAACTTCCAATCTTCCATGCAACCTTAACTTGTGGATAACCGGCGCACATACACGCGGCGCACACGCTTTGCATCAGCTGCAAGGACGTGAAAAAGGAAGCCGTGCGCCTCATACTTGGCACCTGATTTGGGGATGTCGTTCATTTGCTCAGACAGCCATCCCCCTAGTGTCACCATCTGATTCTCGCTGGGCAATGCCACTCCGAAGATCTCTTCAAATTCAGACAGCTCCATTTTGCCGCTTGCGATCATGACGTCCTCACCAGAGCGCGTGTACCTGCTTTTTTCATCGCGCGCATCGGCGATCTCTCCAACGACCGTCTCCACCAGGTCTTCCAGCGCGATCAAACCGGAGATCGATCCATATTCATCGACAACCATGGCGATCGACTCCTCCCGGTCATACATCTGGCGGAGCAAAATATTTGCAGAGATGGATTCTGGGACAAAGAGGGGCTTTTTGAGAAAAGGGATCACATGCATCGTCGAAGAGATCTTCTCCCGGTTGAGAAAAAAGACCTGGCTGGTGATCATGCCGATGACGTTATCAAGGTTCTCTTTGCACACGGGGATCCGCGAACACTCTTGATCGACAAAGAGGTGGATCAATTTCGACAAAGGGTCGTCCAAATCGAAAAAAATCACCTCTTCCCGAGGGCGCATTAGCTCTTTGACTTGAGATTCCTGAAGGTTCAAATAGCCTCGGACGAGCTCAGCCTCATCCTCATTTAATATCCCGTAGGAGCGGGATGCTTTTAGAGCATGCTGCAGCTCATCGATCGAAATTTCTTCCTCTTTTTTTAAGAAAAAAAACATGACCCTCGAAACGTAGGTCGTGATCCCATTAAGGGCGCGCCTTAAAGGCAAAAGCACCCTTTGGGCAATGTGGAGCACTGGAGCCGCCCGATGGGCTATCGACACATTGTTCGCAAGCCCGATCGATTTGGGGATGACCTCTCCAAAGATCACCGTTAAAGCAAGGGGAACGCCCACATTCAAGGCCCACCCTGAAAAATCCCCAAAAATACTGGAAGAGATGTTCTGGATCATGATGTTGACGATCACATTCAGCATGATGATGGTGATCAGAAGATCTCTTGGCGAAGAGAGCAAATGGGCTGCAAGCTGTTTATTTTTGTCCGATGAGCCCTTGAATGCTTTGACCTTCATCGAAGAAAGAGAAAAGAGGGCTACTTCAGAAGAAGAGAAAAAACCGGAAAGAAGGAGAAAACAGAGCAAAAGGAGGACCAACGTGATCACGCTGCCTGCCCAACCTTGACGGTCTCCTTAGGCTCAGACTGGAAAAAGATCTTCATCTGTCCATCAGGAACCAACCCAAGACCTTTCATTAAAGTTAATTGGATCCATGCCGGGTCGCTTTGAGACTGGATTTGAAGGACCAGGTCCTCATGCTCAACTAACAACTGCTCTTTTTGCGTATTGAGGACGTTCAACTGCTCTTGCAGGGTCTTTGCGACAAGGGCCTTTTTTTGCATCGCCTGGGTATAGATCAGAAAGCAGCCAACGGCAAACACGAGCATCCACCATGATTGGAAAATCACCGACTTCAAGGTCCTGGGCCCCGAAGGATGAACACGCGCCTGCCCCCTGTGATATGCTCTCTCTGAAGACATAAAACCCCATGAGCACTTTTCTCAAGTGCCCTTAACCGCATTCTTAAGAATAGACTCTTTTTTTTCCAGAAAAACCCCGGCCGAATCGGCCGAAGCACGCAACTATCTTAAAATCAAACGCTTACGCAACAGGGAGAGTGATCTTAGTCTGCCCCATGTACTTTCCTTTCCTGTCCGCATAGGAAATTTCACAGGCCTCGGCCGCTTCATAGAACAGCACTTGGGCCAATCCCTCGTTCGCATAAATCTTAGCCGGCAGCGGCGTCGTGTTCGAAATTTCCAATGTCACATACCCTTCCCATTCCGGCTCGAAAGGAGTCACGTTGACGATGATCCCGCATCTGGCATATGTCGACTTCCCAATGCAGATGGTCAGGACATTGCGCGGAATCCTGAAGTACTCGACGCTGCGGGCTAACGCAAAAGAATTCGGAGGGATGATGCAAGTATCCGATTCGATATGTACGAAGGCGCTTTCGCTAAAATTTTTCGGGTCGACAAGAGAGTTATACAAGTTCGTAAAAACCTTGAACTCATTAGCTACCCGGAGGTCGTAGCCATAGCTCGACAGTCCAAAACTAATGACCTTCTCCCCTTCTTCATAACGCACCTGGTTATCGACGAAAGGCTCGATCATGCCATGTTCTTTCGCCATGTGCCGAATCCAACGATCAGACTGCAATGCCATATATTCCTTAACTACAGATTCTATTTTTCGGAAAAAATAGATATAGCTGTGGGACAAATTTTGCGCCAGAACTTTTCCTAAAATTAGCTGTTTACATAGAGAGGGAATTGCAAAACTCATTTGCCCGTTAAAATCGCCCTTTTGAAGCTGTTTATGCCCATTCTCCTCTCCCGACCCACTAAAGAATTCCAGATTTATTGTCTTCCATCTTCAGTCTGTGTATTCATGTATTTCTTCTTCAGTAGTTCTTAAGTCTGAGAGCTTCTTCAGCCATAAGGATCTAAATTTTTTGGGTAGTCTAATGTGAATCTCTACTTCCTCTTCATTGAGGTTTTCCACGAAATATTTATTCGTACATTCTTGAACTAAGCTGAACGATTCTTCATCCATATATTCTACTCTGGCTTAACATCTATTGGATAGATTCTCTCATTCATAATTTCGAATTTTTTGTTTTTTCTCATTTCATACTCTATTAAGTGGGTATGTGGGTTTTTATGAGGCTTAGGATGATTAAGATCCATTCTAAACTGTCTTAAGCCATTCTTTGATTCGATTAATAAGTCTCCATGGACATTTTTGAAGAGTTTAAAATCTTTGCCGAGAAATGTTTCCAATTTCTCTATCGTGTGTTCGGCTTTAAAAAAAGTAGGTTTCCTTACTAGGGTAGGAACCTTTGCTATCTGCATTGGCATCTTGGCCAACTTATTGAATGCCACCACGCCCTTCGCTGCGGCGTAGCCGCCGGTGACGAGGGAAGCAACTTCCAGGCCGAGGGTTGTCTTGTCGCGGAATGCGTTGTAGATCGGATCGTTGGGGTTGAGGGAAAAGGTTGAGGCCATCCAGGAGTTGATGGTGCCGAGCTGGGCAATTTGCGCTTCGGAGATCGCATTCATCATCGATGAGGTCTGCTCGGGTAAGAACTCAGAGACCTCAGCGCCGAGGAGGAAGGCGCAGTTGTGCAGGTCGTGAAGGGCGCTTACGGTGAAATTGACGACTCCGTTGCCGATGCCGACAGCTGCAGACCTGACTTTTGAACGGGAGGCATGACCTCGGGGTTCAGGAAGAGGGCTGACAGCGACTTGATTGTTGGAGCCTTGGGACGCACCCACCCATGGGGTTTGGACTTGGGGCGTGGAAAGCGGCGGCAGGGATATGACGGGAGGATTGATGATCAGTCCGTAGAGGTCGCAATGGGTCAGAGGATTGTTCTGGACGAAGGCGTAGAGGTTGATCCCTCCTTCAAAGCCGATCGGATCGGAATTGAGCCATCTTCCTGATGCAGGGTCATAGTAGCGGCGGCCGAAGTAGACGAGATTTGTTTCATCGTGCCGTTTCGAAGCAAACCTCCAAGGATTGGTGAATTGGGCGGAAGTTGTCTGTTCGCCGAAGCTGCTGTATTGGTAGCGTTCGCTGATCGATCCGTTGAGGGACACTAGGGCGGCGATGTTGCCCTGGAGATCGGAAATGGGAGCAAAGATTTGTTCTTCGAGCTCGATGGCAATGGCGGCGCCGATCTCTGCTGTGGGGGTGGCTCCCAGGACGCGGAGTTCTTTGATGCGGCCTGTGGAATCGGTCGAGCCTATTTCATTTTGACCGTCGTAGAAGTAGTTGCGCTGATCGATGAGCTGCCAGCTACCGCTTGTCTTTGCATGGAGGGTTTTGCTCATGCGGCGGTGGAAGGTGTCGTAAGTGAAGTGGAGGCGCAGATCGGACGTCTCGATGGCAATGAGTCGGTCCAAGGGATCGTAGGTGTAGGCGGTGTTGTTGAAGAAGATGGGGTTGCCGTTGGGGTCGTATTCTGCGCTTGCGAGCTGGTCAAGGGAATTGAGGGTGATCGGACGACCGTCTTTTTCAAGGCGGTTAAAATGGGAGTCGCAGCGGTAGGTGTGGCCATCTTCTTGGACGAGCTGGTAGAGATCGTCGTAGGCGTACTGGGAGCTCTGTTGCTCGGTCCTCATTTCACAGATATTGCCGATCGGGTCGAGGGCCGTGATGACTTGAGAAAAATAGGAGGAATCGATCGATGCGCGTTGTCCTCGCGCGTTGATCGTATAGGAGACTGTGCCGAGATCTCCGATAAGCTCTTGAGAAAGGAGTTGGTGGCAAAGGTCGTACTCTTGGTAGAAGTGGGAGTAAAGGCAGTATCCAGATCTGTCGTAGCGGGCAACTTCTCTTAAGTGGGCTGGATCATAGGAATAGGCGACTGTGCTCGAATCGGGCAAAGTGAGCAGGCAGCGGCGTCCCTGCAGATCGTATCGGTTAGAGAGAGTGAGTTGGTTCGCCAGGGCTTCTCCGAGGATGCGGCCGTGGGGATCGAGTGTGCGCAACGTTGCAGCCTGGGTGTTGAGATCGGTAGAGGAGATGAGCTGATCGATCTTGTTATAGCTGAAAAGATATTGAATGGCGCCGTCTGAGGATATGAGGGAGGTGAGGTTTCCATTGCGGTCGTAGTCGCGTTGGAGGATGACCCCGTCAGGCTTTTTGGTCTCTTTTAAACGGCCGCACGGAGTGTAGGCGTAGCAAGTAGTCTTTCCTTGGGGTTCGATGAGGAGTGCTAGGCGGTCTGCCCTGTCGTATTTCCACTGGACCTCTTGCTGCGTGCCTTGCGGAAACAGGGTGCTGACTTGGCGGCTAAGGTTGTTGTTGAGATCGTAGTATTTTTCTTCCGAAGAACAGGTGGAACCTCTCGAGTTCACGATTTCGATGGCGGCAAGTCTGCCTGCGCTGTCGTAGGTCTCAAGGGTCTTGCGACCTAAGGGGTCTGTCGTTGTCTTTTGGAGGACCCGTTGTCCAAGGGAATTTGTGTGGGACTCGCAATAGTCGATACGGGTCTGGTGTCCAAGGGGATCTTGATGGAGGCTCAGTCGGTCGAAAGAGTCGTAAACGAACAGTTCTTCAATGGGAGTGTCATTGTGGTAGCGGACAACGCTTTTGCGGTTGCCGGCTTCATCGTAGGAATAGGTCTCTTTGGCGATCAGGCGGCAGAGAACGTCTTCTTGCCTCTCTTCAATGACCCGATCGAGGAGGTCGTATTCGGTGATGGTGAGCAGATCTCCTTGTCTGACGGTATGGAGTCTTCCCAAGGGATCGTATTCGTATTCGACCTGTTCCCAGTTCCTCTCTTCTTTGATCTTGCGGCCGGCACGGTCATAGGTGTAGTTGGTGACATAGCGCTCGGCATCGATCACGGACATCAGCTGAAACCCATCGTAGTTGAATAGGGTGGTGTTGCCGTTGGGATCTGTCGTCGACGTGCGTCTTCCTAAGGAATCGTAGGTATGCGATGTGATCATCCCTTCCCGATCGGCGTAGGCGCTTAAGGTCCCGTCGAGGTTATAGAAGAACCGTTCCTGAGAACCGTCTGGGTGGCGGATCCGAATGGCTTGAGACCTAGCATTGTAATCAGTCTGGGTGGTGTAGCCTTTGGGGCCTGTACGGACGATCTCCCTTCCTGCCGCATCATATTGCGAAGTCACGACGGGAGTGGCAGGCTGCCCGTCTTCATTGAGGACTTGGGGAAGGTGCGTTTCAACGAGCTGGTCGAGTCCATCGTAGACATAGCGAGTGGTGAGGTCAAAGGAATTGGTCTCTGAAATCTTTCGGTTTTTTCCATCATAGGTGTAGTGGGTGACATGAAAGATCCCATCGAAGCCAGTCTCAATTAATTGCATAGGGCGATTGGAGCAATCGTAGCTGATCGTTCCTGTGCGCAGCTGACTGCTCGATGTCGTCTTATTGCCGGCAGAATCGTAGGCGTAAGAATAGGATTGCCCTAAGGCGTTGGTCTCTTTGACAAGCCTTCCCAAGTGGTCGTATTCGAAGGTTAGCGCATAGCGAAATTCACCATGGGCATCGTAGATTTCTTTGGCAGCAATGCGAGCGCCAGTCGTGTAGGAAAGGACTGTTTTTTTAAGAAGCTCTTCCTCTTGTCCGTTCCAAAATCTCTCTTCGATGACATGGGGCATATCGACAAACGGTCCGTTTGGCATCGGTGTGATCGCCTTGATCATGCGGGTCTTGACTCCGGCCAGGTTATCTTTTTCCGGGGTCTCGCCATCATCGCGGATTTCCTTGGTCAGGACATGATCGCCGCTGTATTCATAAAATGTGCGGGCCTTGATCTGGTTGCCGTCGCATTCCAATCGGGCTGCGAGCAGATTTGAATTGGGAAGATATCCATACCGGATTGTCTTTCCATTCAGTTCTTGCTCGCTCAAAAGAAGGTCTCTTCCGTCTTGACTATACTCGCGGAGGATGGTGTAAACTTCTCGAGAATTGCCGTTTCCTGACAGATCGCCATGCAGTTCTTCTCGGACGACGTTGCCGCGGCCGTCGTAATGCAGCCGCCTTGAAAAAAGGAGGTTGTCTTGGGGGTCGTACAAACTTCGTGAAAGCAGATCGCCGGTGTTTGTCCACTCAAAAGTTTCTTTCTGGGCCAAGAGGTCGTTATAATCGAACCGGAGGATAGCATTCAGACGCATGCTATC
>JAFEGV010000053.1 GCA_018239665.1 Verrucomicrobiota bacterium
GGAGGGATGGATGCTTTGCGGTATCTCGGCCTTGAAAGTAATCGAGGTCTTCAGGGGCTTCCATCTGAAATCCTTAACTTATCGCCGGACTGCACAATCGATTTAACAAATACGGGCCTTTCCCAAAATGTTTTGGATCATTTGCGCCAAGCAGTGACAGCTGAAGGATATCATGGCCCACGTTTTTCTTTTGGCATGCGGCATGCAGAACAGCATCATGACGGGCAGATCCGCTCATTTGCCCAGCTCGTGCAAGAACTCTCTTCTGTAGCTGGTGAGGAGCCAAGAGAATATCCCCATCTAGCAGGTGAAGGCAATGTCGCAACATGGATTTCAAGGCTATCCGATACGGCTGATTACAAAAGACAAGGTCAGTTCCAGGTTGAATTTGCCAAAAAAATCATCGGATACCTCAAGCAAGCAGAAGAAGATCCTGAGTTTAGAGAAATTTTCCTCAATATCATTGCAGATGCGTCAACGACTTGCGGAGATCGGGTCTCCCTATCTATTCTGCATGTTGGTATTGCTAAGCGTTTAAAGACGGTCCAAGGGCAAGGACTCAAGCCGCTGGCCGAGTTCCTGACGAAGACAGTATGGCCGGTCCAGCTTTTAGAAGAAATTGCGCGTGACAAAGTTGAAGTTTTGCCATTTTTTGATGAGATTGAAGTCTATTTGGGATATCCGATCAAACTCAGAGAGAGGCTCGGGTTGGAAATTGATGTCCAAGATATGCTGTATTTCCGATGCAGCGCTTTAACGGATCAAGATCTTGAATCGGCAGCCCAGTCAGTTCAATCAAAGCAGCAGAGCAATGAAGAAAAATGCGCCTTTTTAGCCAAAAGAGATGATTGGAAAAAAGCTTTGGAAGCTGCATATCCTGAACGGTTCAAGGAGATCGGGGATAAAGCTTATGAAGAGCTCGATGCAGGAGTGGATCCTGAAGTTGTTGAAGACAATCGCTTGAAAGCATTGCAGGCCTTGACAGCTTGGGCGCTTGCTCAATAAGGATTTTTTCAATTTTTTGTGTATATATACCGAAACAACTTGAAGAATCGGTTTTTGGCAACGTCAGCTTTTCCTCAAAATTTTCATGCTCATTCGCGCCTTGCCAATTTGGCAATGGTCGCTCACTCCGCACCGCTTTCGCTTGAAAATTTTGAGAAGCCTCCTTGCCAAATTCCCGATTCTTCAATTTGTTTCGGTATAACGGGGAAGTTTTAACTTCCCCGTTTCTATTTTCTTTATTTTCAGACATAGTTTATATTTAATTCCGAATGTTAATCTCTTTGGCCATGGAGGAAATGTCGATGATCACAGAAGAAGTTAGGCAGGAAGAAGATGCGTTAAAGGCGCAAGTTCCGATTGGCGCGCTTTTCGAGCATTACAAGGGTAAGCAGTATAAAGTGCTGGCGATCGCCCGTTCATCGGAAGACCTGCAGCTTTGGGTGGTCTACCAATCCTTGTACGACTCTCAAGAGTTCGGCGACCATGCCCTCTGGATCCGTCCCTTAAAGTTTTTTGTTGAAAATGTCGCTGTCGAAGGGAACCAAGTGCCTAGGTTCCGTTTGATTTCCGAGAAGCCGCTGGGATAAGCCGATGTGGGAGATTTTAGATACAGGGATCCGCTCTGCCGCTGAGAACATGCAGATCGATGCAGAGCTTCTGGAAGGAGCGTGGGACAAGACCCGTCCGATCCTCCATCTGTACGATTGGGAAGGGGATTGCGCGACCTACGGTTATTTTGTCGACCCGGGAAAGTACCTTAATTTGGACGGGGTTAAAAAAAGGAACCTGAACCTGGCCCGCCGTCCGACAGGAGGGGGGATCGTCTTCCATGTTTGGGATATGGCCTTTTCCGTTGTCGTTCCCTCTTGCCGTCCTGAATTTTCCCTGAACACGCTTGACAACTATGGGTTCGTCAATCGCGCGGTGCTCGGCGCGGTGAAAGAGTTTATCCGCGAGCATTCCGATCTGACATTGATCCCGGAAGATTTTGCTGCGATGGACTTGCAATGCCAGCACTTCTGCATGGCCAAACCAACGAAATATGATCTTGTCCTAGAAGGAAAAAAGATCGCAGGCGCAGCGCAGAGGAAGACGAAAGGGGGCTTTTTGCACCAGGGGACCATTTCCCTCGTGATGCCTCCCGAAGATTATTTGCGCGACGTCCTAAGGGACGACTCCCATGTTTTAGAGGCGATGAAACTCTATACTTTTCCCATCCTCGGCAATCAAGCGTCCGTCCATGAGACCCGCGAAGCCAAAGCCTTTCTAAAAACCCTTTTGGCTACTCATTTAAACCAACTCAGTTTAGAATATGTCACCTGAATGAACCCCTGAGAGCACTATGTCGACAAAGACCCAGACAGCCATCCAACCCACAAGACAGGAAAATTATCCTGAGTGGTACCAAGCCGTTATCAAGGCCGCAGACCTCGCCGAACATTCGCCTGTCCGCGGATGCATGGTCATTAAGCCTTGGGGGTATGCGATCTGGGAGAACATGCAGCAGATCCTCGACAAGATGTTTAAGGATACCGGCCATCAAAACGCCTATTTTCCATTGTTCATTCCCTTAAGCTTCCTCGAAAAGGAAGCTGCGCACGTGGAAGGTTTTGCGAAAGAATGCGCCGTTGTCACGCACCACCGGTTGGAAAAAGGAAAAGACGGGAAGCTCGTTCCCGCAGGGCCTCTTGAAGAGCCCCTGATCGTCCGTCCAACTTCTGAGACGATCATCGGAGCCACGTTTGCTAAATGGGTCGAGTCTTACCGCGATCTTCCCTTGCTGATCAACCAATGGGCAAACGTCGTCCGCTGGGAAATGCGTACGAGGATGTTTTTGCGCACGGCAGAGTTCTTGTGGCAAGAAGGGCATACCGCCCATGCTACGGAGCAGGAAGCAAGAGAGGAGACGGAGCGGATGCTCGGGGTCTATGAACATTTTGTCCAAAACTGCCTGGCCATTCCTGTCATTACGGGAGAAAAGACTCCATCGGAGCGTTTCCCCGGCGCCGTTGCAACTTATTCAATTGAGTCGATGACCCAAGACCGGAAAGCGCTGCAGGGAGGGACGTCCCACTTTTTAGGTCAGAACTTTTCTAAAGCTTCTGAAATACGCTTCCGCGATGCCGTAGGAGAAACTCAATACGCATGGACCACGTCTTGGGGTTCGACGACCAGGCTGATCGGCGCCATGGTCATGACCCATAGCGATGACGATGGCTTAGTATTGCCTCCTCGGGTCGCTTCTGCCCATATCGTCCTTTTGCCTGTCATCCATAAAGAAGAGACCAAAGCTTCCGTGTTGGAATATTGCCATGCGTTAGCAGGCCAGCTTCGCCACCTCAATTATCATGGAAGGCCATTGACTGTGATCATCGATGAACGGGAAATGCGAGGCGGGGACAAAACATGGTCATGGATCAAAAAAGGTGTGCCGATCAGGATCGAAGTAGGTCCTCGGGATATTGCCTCTGATAAATTGCCCTTGGCCCGCCGCGACAAGGCCCATAAGGATATCCAATCGGTCTCCCGCGATGAGCTTATGCAGACAATTCTATCAGTTCTGGACGAGATGCAGAACAACCTTTTCCAGCGAGCCCTTGATTTTCGCAATTCCCACATCAAAAAGATCGATACGAAAGAGGAGTTCTACGCCTTTTTCACGCCGAAGAACGAGGAAAACCCTGAAATCCACGGGGGATTTGCCCTTGCGCATTGGTGCGGAGATCTCGACGTCGAGGAGCAGATCAAGAAGGACTTGAGCGTAACGGTCCGCTGCATCCCCAATAATTCGCCACTGGAAGAAGGGAAATGCCCGATCAGCGGGAAGCCGAGCCAGCGGCGCGTCATCTACGCTAAAGCTTACTAACCCAACTTTCAAGTGGAAGCAGGATGAACCGCGCTCCGTTAGGTTTTGTGAGTTTGGGCAAGAGGGCGTTTAAAGACATGTTCTCGTCCAAGGACGCTTCATGTGCCTCTTGCTGCAAAGGTTCACATACCGGACCTAACGCGGCATGACAAAACTCCTTTTCATCCACATATGACAACGCTTCTATCGGTCTTTAAAAGAGCTGAAACGAAGCTCTGATTCTTTTATCGCATTGAAAATGAACATGTTACAAAAAATAATGCATTTTTGACAATGTATTATTTTAAAATGGACAAGTTATCTATTTAATTTATTTTATTATTTCAAGTCGTTTGACGTTAATTGTTTTAGTTGTGTTGAATTATTATATTGAACATTAACTAATTATTTTGTTATCATTTTGCAATTATAAGTTAATATGGAATAAGATTTTTGAATAATCGAGGAGTTGGCTGTTGTGATCGTCCTGACTTCTCAAGATTTTAAATAGACCGATTTCATGGGCACAGGATCTTTCGAGCGGGTTTAAGAAATAGGAACGATGGCAAATCCTGTTTGAACTCCGAAGAAGCTCATCTTAGTGAACATTGTTGATTAAAAATTGAATAAAAAATGGGACTATATGGCAATTCCGCAAATAGCAAACGATTTGCAAATCGCAAATCAATCAAAAGAAACGGCAGCGATCGTTGAATACTTTCCCGAAGACATAATTTACGAATTTGCCAAGCATATCAATAAGTTGAGCGACATTTCCAATCTGTCATTGGTGAGCCAGCATTTTTTTCAGGTCATCTTTAACAGCGGTTTTCCAGTGTGGCGAACGCTTTTAGAGTCTCATTTTCCTTCTTCTTTACACATTATTCCACTTTATCCACAGCAAATGCTGAACCTTTATCGGAACTTAAAGACCATAGATAATAATTTTAGGACAGGAGCATATCAAGAACGCACCTTGAATGGCCATCAAAGCAGTGTCGATTGCCTGACGGTCAAAGATGGGATGCTCATTTCCGCTTCATCTGATGAAACAATCAAGATCTGGGACCTTGAAAGCGGTGAACCGCTCCACACCTTGGTCGGCCATCAGAGTGATGTCACTTGCCTAACTGTCAAAGATGGGATGCTCATTTCCGGTTCGGGTGGGGATCGAACGATCAAGATCTGTGACATTGAGAGCGGTAAACTGCTTCACGCCTTGGATGGCCATCAGCGAGGGGTCCATTGCCTAACGGTCAAAGATGGGATGCTCATTTCCGCCTCGTTTGATCTAACGATTAAGATCTGGGACCTTGAAAGCGGTCAACTGCTCCATAGCTTGGATGGCCATCAGGAACCTATCAATTGCCTAACGGTCAAAGACGGGATGCTCATTTCCGGTTCGTATGATCGAACGATTAAGATCTGGGACCTTGAAAGCGGTCAACTGCTCCATAGCTTGGATGGTCATGAGGATGGCGTCACCTGCCTAGAGATAAAAAACGGGGTGCTCATTTCCGCCTCGTTTGATCAAACGATCAAGATCTGGGACCTTGAAAACCATAAACTGCTCCGCAGCTTGGATGACCGTCAGGGGCCTATCACTTGCCTAACGGTAGCAGATGGGATGCTCATTTCCGGTTCGTCTGATCGAAAAATCAAGATCTGGGACTTTGAAAGCGGCCAACTGCTCCATAGCTTGGATGGCCATCTGGGAGGTGTCACTTGCCTAACGGTCAAAGACGGGATGCTCATTTCCGGTTCGTATGATCGAACGATCAAGATCTGGGACCTTGAAAGCGGCAAACTGCTCCATAGCTTGGATGGTCATCAAGGGCCTATGAATTGCCCAGCGGTAAAAGATGGGATGCTTATTTCTTGTTCGGTTGATGGAACTATCAAGATCTGGGATTTTACTCCTTCTAATAAAATTGCCGATGGATCGGCAGACGGGGGAGATTCATCTCAATCCTGAGAGCGCCGAGTTTTTCCGCATGGGAAGAAGCTCATCCTGAATGAAAATTTTTGATTAATAAATAAAAAATGGAGCTATATGGCAATTCCGCAAACAACAAACGATTTGCAAATCGTAAATCAACCAAATGAAACGACAGAGATTGTTAGTTATTTTCCTAACGAAGTCATTTATGAGTTTGCCAAACACATCAACAAGTTGAGCGATATTTGTAGTCTGTCATTTGTAAGCCAGCATTTTTTTCAGGTCATCTTTAACAACAAATTTCCGATCTGGAAAACACTTTTAGAGTCTCATTTTCCTTCCTCTTTTCAAATGATTCCACTTCATCCACAGCAAACGCTGGAACTTTATCGGAACTTAAAAGCCATAGATAATAATTTCAGGGTAGGGGCATATCAAGAACGCACCTTGCTTGGCCTTCAAGGTCATGTTAATTGCCTAATGGTAAAAAATGGGATGCTTATTTCCGCTTCGGGGGATCCAATGATCAAGATTTGGGACCTTGAAAGCGGTAAACGGCTCCACAGCTTGGCTGGCCATCAGGCATGGGTCACTTGCCTAGCGGTAAAAGATGGGATGCTCATTTCCGGTTCGGGGGATCAAACGATCAAGATCTGGGACCTTGAAAGCGGTGAAGAGCTCCGCAGCTTGGATGGCCATCAGGAACCTGTCTCTTGCCTAACGGTAAAAGATGGGATGCTCATATCCGGTTCCACTGATCAAACGATTAAGATCTGGGACCTTGAAACCGGTGAAGAGCTCCGCAGCTTGGCCGGCCATCAGGGACCTGTCACTTGCCTAACGGTCAAAGACGGGATGCTCATTTCCGGTTCGGATGATCGAACGATCAGGATCTGGGACCTTGAAAGCGGTGAAGAGCTTCGCTGCTTGGCTGGCCATCAGTTATTTGTCAAATGCCTAACGGTAAAAGACGGGATGCTCATTTCCGGTTCGGCAGATAAAACGATCAAGATCTGGGACCTTGAAAGCGGAGAAGAGCTCCGAACCTTGGCTGGCCACCAGGGGGGTGTCACTTGCTTAACGGTAAAAGATGGGATGCTCATTTCCGGTTCCGGTTGGGGAGATCGAACGATCAAGATCTGGGATCTTGAAACCGTTAAACTGCTTTGCACCTTGGATGGCCATCAAGGACAAATCAGTTGCCTAACGGTAAAAGACGGGATGCTCATTTCCGGTTCGTCGGATCGAACTATCAAGATTTGGGATTTTACCCCTTCTTGTAAAATTGCTAACGGATAAGTAACAAAGGGTGAGATTATTTCGAGTTTTAAAAAGCTCATTCTGAATAAAAATATTGATTAAAAAATAAAAATGGGAACCATATGTCAATTCCAGAAATAAGAAACGATTTGCAAATCGTAAGTCGTCCAAAAGCAACAGCAGAGATCGTTAAATACTTTCCAGACGAAGTCGTTTATGAGTTCACCAAACACCTCAACAAGTTGAGCGATATTTGTAGCCTGTCATTGGTAAGCCGGCATTTTTTTCAGGTGATCTTTAACAATGATTTTCCTGTGTGGCAAACGCTTTTGGAGTCTCATTTTCCCACCTCTTTTCAAATGGTTCCGCTTTATCCGCACCAAATGCTGGACGTTTATCGGAACTTAAAAACCATAGATAATCATTTCAGAGCAGGTGCATATCAAGAACGCACCTTGGCTGGCCATCAAGATGAAGTCGCTTGCCTAACGGAAAAAGATGGGATGCTCATTTCCGGTTCCGGAGATGGTACTATCAAGATCTGGGACCTCGAAAGCGCTCAGCTGGTCCACAACTTGGCTGACCATCAAGGACTTGTCTATTGCCTAGCGGTAAAAGATGGGATGCTCATCTCCGGTTCAGGAGATGGTACTATCAAGATCTGGGACATTGAAAGCGGAGAGCTGCTCCACAGCTTGGCTGGCCATCAAGATGAAATCGCCTGCCTAACGGTAAAAGATGGGATGCTCATATCTGGCGCATTTGATAATACGATCAAGATCTGGGACATTGAAAGCGGTCAGCAGATCTGCACCTTAAATGGTCATCATGGGCCCGTCTATTGCCTAACTGTAAAAGATGGGATGCTCATCTCCGGATCGGCTGATCGAACCATCAAGATCTGGGACCTTGAAAGCACTCAACTGATCCGCACCTTGGCTGGCCATCGAGGGTCTGTCGTTTGCCTAACGGTAAAAGATGGAATGCTCATTTCCGGCGCATATGATAAGACGATCAAGATCTGGGACCTTGAAAGCGGTCAGCTGGTCCACAACTTGGCTGGCCATCAAGGATGGATCACCTGCCTAACGTTAAAAGATGGAATGGTCATCTCCGGTTCGAAAGATAACACGATCAAGATCTGGGACCTTGAAAGCGGTAAACTGTTCCACAGCTTGGTTGGGCATGAAAAAGTTGTCGTTTGCCTAACGGTAAAAGATGGGATGCTCATTTCCGGTTCGGAAGATCGAAAGATTATGATCTGGGACCTTGAAAACGGTGAACTGATCCGAAGCTTGGATGGTCATGAAAGATCTGTCAATTGCCTAACAGTAAAAGATGGAAAGCTTATTTCCGGTTCGTCGGATCGAACTATCAAGATCTGGGATTTTACTCCTTCTTGTAAAATTGGCAACGGATAAGCCGTCCGGGGCGATTCATCTGCTCCTTAAAGCTCATCAAAAAGGCTCTCAAATCCCTATAGGGGTGGTTTTAGGACAGCTTCTAAGCGCTGTTTTAAAAGGGGGCTGCAAGTCTGTTTCAGTCAATTTTCGGGGGCTTTTAAGTGGATCTTCGATTCAAATTTTAAGGAAGATATCAACTTTGGTCTATTCCCCCATTTCCAGTATTTTAAGCCGGGGAAAGGGGGGTAAAATAATCCACGAGAAGCGAACGAACCTGAGATGATCGTCCTCCTTCTAAATTATCTAACCGACTAATCTATTCGTAATATCTTTATTATAAGCTATTTGCGAAATTCATCTTAACTTAGTGTAAAAAATTTCTTATTAACCTCTTGATATTCAAATAAACTTTACGTATACTGAAAGGTAGAAGAACTATGGTACTAACCAATTTAATAGGTTTATTTTATGTTAAGAAAAATGATTGAATCCGTAATTAGCTGTCTACCAAGACAATCAAGAACACAACGCTTTTTTAATGCGATTAGACGACCTTTCCGCAGAACCTGGACCGAACGGGTCAGCGAATACTTCGACCTCTAAAGGCTTTAAGTCGATAATTTTATTTGGGAATTTAGCAGTTTCCGAGTAACATCTTAACTTTTCCCACGGTGCAAGGGGAGCTTGGCTCCCATTGGACCATAAGATTAGACAAGGTGTTACCTATGCTCAGTTTTTTCCGAAAGAATCAGCGCTTTTTTTTCATCATCGTCACGGTGGTGATCGTCATCTCGTTTTCCTTTTTCGGTACCTTCAGTTCCCTGTCCCAACAGCAAGAAGCTCCCGACCGGGCCATCGCCAAAGGAATCGATGGATCCGATATCATGCAACGGGAAGTCGCAACGCTGTGCAGGCTGATCGCAACCTCTCCGCTCGATAGGAACTCATGGCAAAAAGGCAACGTTCCAAATCTTCTGAACGACAGCGTCGTTGAAAAGGAGCTTATTTCTTCGGGAATGGCCATGATGCTGGCACGCCGCTACTTCGAGGAGCTCAAGCCCGATTTTGAAAAGCGGCTAGCGCGCATCAAAACCTATCGCCCTTATGTCTACTCTCAATATCCTGCTGTGAGCGCTGAAGCGGTTTGGGGCCGGTTTTTGCCGAGCTTGAACCAGCACCTGATGTTTCTCAAGGCCAAGTCGGACCAGTTCACTGTCGAGACATTGGGAATCATGTTTCAGCTTTACTTAGACCAAACGATGCTTCCTCCCGACTTTTTGAAGCAGATTTTAGTCCATCAGCTCAATCAAATGGGACTTTCCGATCCATTGCTCGTCAATGCAGACCTCTCGTTATTCGGCTTTCATACTTTAGAAGATTGGTTTGGCCCTCGGTTTATTGAGCTGGCCGGTCAAATGATGATCAATGCGGCGCGATTCGCTGAAGACAAGGGATACCATGTTTCCAATGAAGCGGTCCGATCGGAACTTTACCAAAATATCGTGAACGGCTATCGAGAAGTTTCTCGGCAGGAAAAGGTGCAGGCTTCCGATATCGAGTCCTATTACCAAACTCAAGTCCGCCAATTCGGAGTGGACGAGCGCGCTTTATTGCAAAGCTGGCGCCAAGTCATGCTGTTCCGCCGCCTTTTCCAAGATATCGGCAACAGTGTTTTCCTTGATCCGCTTCCTCTTCAGCAGTTTCACCAGTACACAAAAAATGCGCTTAAGATCGATCTTTACGAGCTTCCCGACTATTTGCAGTTTAGAGACCTTTTAGACGTTGCCAAGCTCCAGATGTACATTGATGCGGTCTCGTTGGACAACTCCCAGCGGAAGAATGCGCTTTCCTTGCCTCAGCATTTTGCATCCGTGGAGCAGGTTGAGAAGCGGGCCCCGGAGCTTGTCGAGCAGCAGATCGAAGTGGAATATGCTGAAATCCGTAAAGAAGACCTCGTTCGGGAAATCAGCTTAAAAGAAACGTGGGATTGGGAAGTTGAAGACCAATCTTGGGAATTATTGAAAAAGCAGTTTGCAGAGCTTGCGTCCGCACAGGCGCAATCCGCTGCCGACAGGCACAAGGCCCTCGATAAGCTTGGAACGGAGCAGCGTTTAAAGGTCGATGCTTTTGCGCAAGCATGCATGGTCGATCGGCATCCGGAAAGGATCGCCGCTGCATTGGACCGCGCGCAGGTCCGCCAAGCGGCGTTCGGACTGAGGAGCGCAGGAAAAGCTGGATCGTTTGAGCAGATCAAAGATCAGCGTCGGTTTGCCGAGCTTCTGCGCACGGCTCCTCTTCGCGGGCAAGAAGCCTCTGCTGCAGCGCAAAAAGTCCAGCAATCCCTTAATGCTTATTCTGAAGATCAGCAGACCTATTATCGGATCGCGGTCCTTAACAGGAGCAATGAGCGCGCTGTCCTGAAATTTGCCCAAGCCCGGCAGGACGGGACGTTAGAGCGGATGCTTGATAAACGCTTAGAAGAAGCCTATCCGGAGGCGCGCCGCAAGAATGCATCACAATTTCAAAAAGCGGACGGAACGTGGAAGCCTTTAAGGGAAGTCAAAGAAAAGGTCTGCCGGATTGCCTTTGCCGACCTTTTTAAAGCGATCGAAGATTCTCAACGCTCCTTAGCCGACCCTCTGCTAGTTAAAGGGGAAGAGCTGCCTTCTTCATTCTACACCCAATACCGCCTCTATGCGTTTTTGAACGAGGTGAAAAAACAGATCGAAGCGAATCCCAACGATCTTAAGTGGGTCCAGACGGATGAACAAAAAGACCTTTCAATAGACGGTCAATGGAAATTGGTCAAAACATCCCCCACTGTAGAAAGAAGCAGCGATTTTGTCTTTGCCAAGGAGCAGATGTTTGAAGTGCCTATGAACGGATGGTCTCCGATCGAAGTTGGACACTTAGGATCTCTTGCCTTCTACCGCGTGGTCGGGGAAGAAAAAGTGGACGCCGTTGCCGTCGATGAAATGGAGCAAGGCCACCATCTTCTCTCATTGGATGCTCAGCGCAGCTTCTTTTCCGAACTGCTCAAAGCAATTCAAGACAAGAAGGCTATCCAGCTGACAGCTTCTTCAGGAGAGCAGATTTAATGGCTTTCGATGCGCTAGAGGCAATGCCGGCATTAGCACCGCTTGATTTCTTTTCCATGGCGACTTCTGTCCGCCATGGGAAGGCGCTGGCTGCATCCAAGCGGTTAAAGTCTGCATTTTTTCTTCCGAACACTTCTTCATTATTGGGAGAAGAGGCGTTTGCCGATGTCGCCTTTGCTTGGAGCGAAGAGGGACTTGTTATCGAAGCATCGGTCCATCAGCCGTTTGAAGAAGCGCACTATCCCCGTTTTTCAGAGGGAGACGCTCTCGAGCTTTTTATCGATACGCGCGATCTGAAAAATGCCGGTTTCATCACCCGGTTTTGCCACCATTTTGTCATTTTGCCGCAAGAAGTGCAGGGGATCCGGGCCCTAGAAATCACCCATTTTCGCACTGAGGATACCCATCCGCTCTGCGATCCCGCAGAACTGCAAGTTGACGCAGCGTTCGATAAGAAGTCCTACTGGATGCGCGCGGTAATTCCCGCTTCCTGTTTGCATGGTTATGATCCTGATCATTTTGAACGCTTGGGATTCACTTACCGGTTGAACCGTCCTCATGGGGAGCCTCAGCATTTTGCTTTAAGGTCCCATGATTGGGCGATTGACCAGAATCCTCGGCTTTGGGCAAGTTTAAAGTTGGAGAAATCAACATGAAATTCACTGAAACCCATGAATGGATAAACGTAGAAGACGGGATCGGCACCGTCGGCATTACCCACCATGCTCAGCAAGAGCTTGGCGAGGTCGTCTACATTGAACTGCCGGCTGTCGGAAAAATGGTGAAAGCCGGAGAGGAAGTGGCTGTGTTGGAGTCGACAAAGGCTGCCGCCGATATCTATTCCCCAGTTTCTGGCGAGATCGTCGAGATCAACCAACGGTTGCATGATTTCATTCATGAGATCAATCAGATGGCCCAAACGCAAGGATGGCTGTTTAAGGTCAGGGTCTCCCATCCAGCTGAACTTGAGAAGTTGCTCTCCCATGAGCAATACCTCGAGCTAGCTCCTAGCAACGACTAATCCGCTCATTTTCCGTAGAGGCTATGGGCTCCTCCTCAAGTCCCATGATCGGTTTATGGGGGAGTTTCTCGTGCAACCGTCAGCAAGATTAGTTTGCTACCAAGCTTAAGTTATCTTATACGACACGCGGTTAAGTTTGACATGATTTTATCACGCAGCAACCTCGTCAGGTTTCGATAGAGTCTGAAAATTCCAAGTCAATAAACTCTCCAATTCCTCCCTATGTTCTGTCCCAAACTTTGCGATACATTCGAGGATGGCTTCCGAGAAAAGGTCGAAATTTTTGAAATAGACGCAATTCAGACGCTTTTTCCTTATGAATTTCCATACTCTTTCAATCAGATTTAGGTTTGGTGAATATGGAGGAAGGAACAGGAGAGTGATGTTTTGCATATTTGCGGCGGATCGCACCAGATGGCATGCCTGATATCGAGCATTGTCCAAAACCAGTACAACCTTACCTTCCGGATGTGCATCTCTGATTTTTCTTATTAATTCCACAACCGACCAAGAATTGATGTAGGTCGTATTCACAATAGAGATCATTTCTTTCGTAACAGCGTTCAGAGCTCCTAAAACATTCAGACGCTGCCGACCACTAGGAGTCTCTACAAACAATCTGCGGAACGACCACAGCAGTGCTAAAAATGCACCTAATACAAAATGTGCTGCATCAACAAAATAAACTACAGCTTGCCCATTCCTGGCTTCCTCTAAAATTGGTTCCAGGCTTTTTTTTAAAGGTTTCTTGTCGTTCTGGATCTGCCTTAGCAGGGATCCCACCTACTTTTCTAGGCTTCATTCCCAGTTGATGCAGGAAAACACGCACACGCGTTAAGCCTTTCTGGACACCTGTCAATCGCTTGATATCGTCTTGGGCCTGGTTGACCGAAGCGGGAGGGTGCTCTTCAAAATGTTTACGGAGTAACTCCTTGTGGGGATCTAATGCGCTTGGCCGATGAGTGTAATTAAACATTCTTACCGCTGAGAGCCCCTCCTCTGCATATTTTTTAAAAATACGGTGCAAAGTGCTAAGAGAAAGATCGGTAAATTCCGAGATCTCTTTGTGAGATTTCCCAATGCTTTTAAGATGTAGTGCGTGCAGCCTAGGACAAACGAGTGGATCCGGACAACAGAAACGTTCTTGGGCGATTTTTTGTTTATCTTCTTCGGAGAATGTTATTTGCACCATGGTTGACGCCTTGAAAAAAATTAGCGTCAATTTTATGCGAATAAAAATTTTACTGCATCCTCGAATACGGGCTCATGTCAAACCTAACCGCGTGCCGTATA
>JAFEGV010000054.1 GCA_018239665.1 Verrucomicrobiota bacterium
CACACGAGAAGGTTCGGTGAACCTTCGCAGTGAGGAGTAGGTGAAGTGCCCTTGGGCACGAACTGGTCTTCAGTCTTAGAAGGAGAGCTACGATGAGTTTAAGAGGAGAAGGCGCTTGCAGGAGCGCCTTCAATTCCCTCTAAACAGTTAGCTTATTGATTGATCAGATCATTCTTGACGCGGATAGATTGTTCTAAACGCTTTGCGGGGAGCTTGGAATAGTGCGGGTCCTGTTCTTGATCATAGGAAGAGAGGGTATCTCTAGGACGAGTTACGTTCACTGCTACAGGTGCTTTTTTTTGGGGAGGTTCTTCATTGATCTGTGCATATTCTTTCAAAATTGCAAAACGGCCGAGTTGAGATAGAGATTGCGACATGGTCATTCCTTTAGGTTGTAGAGTGCATTTCCGATGTTAATTGATGACGAAACTCATTGAGCAGTTTCGTTTCAGGCTCTTAAAACGATTAAGAAGGGGCATGATTATGCATAAAGAAGGGATTTTTGGGAACGGGATTTTGGTTGTATGACTTCTGAATTATTTTTAACTTAATTTAACTTAATTTAGTTTTGTTCAAGTTAATTTCAATTAATTTGACAAATTAAAATAATTGCTTATAAAATAAAGTTTGTAGGAGATAACTCGACTTTGCTACTTATTTAGCCTGGCGGCTTAACAGGTCGGCAAGCTAAGCAAAGCGGCAAAGTCGGGCATGATCTTCTATATGAGTCGACCGTTTGACCTGAAATTCGGGTTTATTCTGCTCAGCTCCGTTTTTCCTTGTGGACGTTAGCGTTTTTCGCTTCTTCACATCCATTGCGGCTTTTGAGAGGAAGAAACCCGAAGTTCAGGTTTAGAAGATAGATCTACAACTTCTTAAGAAGGAAAGGGTATATGCATAACTCTCCACATACAGACTGCCAATCAGCTCCTCGCACAGCTGATCATGCAAAAGCCAGAGATGGGCAAAAGGCATTTGTCGTTAACACAGCTAACCGCTTGCTCTCTCATGATGACCGAGCAGAGTTTTATACAGGTCATGAGCGAATGACACTGCAAATAAGACAAGTTCAACGGGTTAGAGAATTGCAAGAGATCAATGACAACTTGCAGCGCCAAGTTGTCAAAAATGAAAAAGAGCTCTTGCACTCGCAAGACCCTTTGACCATTTTAGCAGAAATTGAACATTGCAACATCATGATTGCGCGCAACACGGGCGAAATTCTCAATATTTACGCTCTGAACGAAGCGCGATTGAAACGAATTGCTGAACTCGAAGCTGAGAACATCAATCTGCAGCAAGAGATGAGCGATACACAAGGCAAGTTCATCACCTGCCACGAAATGAACCAGAGAACGAAATACGCTGCTGAGTTCTTCTTGACGAAAGCTCAATTCGAGAAAAACGTACTTGAGATTCGTGAATTAAGCCAACAGTAATGCCAAACGACCGTCGGAACGCCATTCCCCAGATCTTGGGGAGTGGCTTTTTTTTTAATGTCTGGATTTGATTATCAGACGTTAAAAAGAGGTTTGCTTGAGTTTTAAAGGACGTTCCCTAACTTTGGATCGGTCTGTCTTGTTTTTCAAAGCAGGCAAGGTTTAAAAGCTTTTTTTTGAGAGCTGGTTTCAGACATTCAATGTGGTAAGA
This sequence comes from Verrucomicrobiota bacterium, assembly GCA_018239665.1. Taxonomy (GTDB): domain Bacteria; phylum Chlamydiota; class Chlamydiia; order Chlamydiales; family Rhabdochlamydiaceae; genus Acherontichlamydia. The sequence goes on from JAFEGV010000054.1 coordinate 1,651, forward strand.
TGGGATTTGACGAAAAGAGGGGAAATCCTCTAGAGTAGTAGGACTTTGGCTGTTTAGAGATAAACAGCTAGAGTTCTATTTGTGCCCAGGTGGTGGAATTGGTAGACACGCCAGGTTTAGGTTCTGGTGCCGCAAGGTATGTAGGTTCGAGTCCTATCCTGGGCAAATAAAAGAGGGAGTTGATCAACTCCCTCTTTTTTTTTAATAAGCTATAGCCAAGATTTCCTTAGACGGAACGGAATTCCCGCCTTGCGCGGACCATGTCGAGATCGGTCGCCGCATTAAAGAGCATCGAGGAGACTGTCTGCTTGAGGATATCTTCGCAGTTTCTCACGGTAAACGGCATCGGGGCCGGAGCATCGTGGGCAGTCAGCTGTTCTAATTTGCTCAAGAACTCATCTTCGGTTCTAAAGGAATCGGCAAATCCGTTCTCAGAAGCAAAGGTCGTATTGATCTCTTCCCAAGGCATCTGGTCTTTGTACCCGAACTTGCGCAGGATCCATTCGAAAATAGAAACGATCGCATGGGTGATTCCTAAAGAGAAGATCGGCGGTTCAGTGTTATCAATGAGCAGCCTGGTGCCTCGAGTTGTCGCTTCAAATAGGGTTCCGCCTCCAGCTTTTCCAACCAGGCATCCGCCATGAGCCGCCATGGTCATCAGCTCTTCCATTTTTTCCCCTGGAACAGATGTGAACAAGGACATAGGCAGGTTAGTTGTCGGCAGGACATCTTGCTCGAGCTTGTTGAAGAACTCCCGGTTATCGGCGCCGCATAGGACGACAAGATGGATAGGGATGTCTTGAGGGTTCGTGTTGGCGTAACGCTTGGCGAGCATTTCCGGGTATTTGGAATATGAGCCATTTTTTCCGTTTGCAATGACGACGACCTTTTTGTTGGCATCGATTCCCCACTGCTGCTTGAAGCGGAGGGCGTCGTCGCGGGTCCTAGGGATGGTGAACTCATGGCGGACAGGAGGTCCCCCGATGACGCGCTGGTCAGGACGGGTCGTCGACTCGATGCGTCTGATCATGTCCGGATCGTCGAATGCGATCGCCATTTTCATATGGCGCGTATCTCTTGGCGCTGTGCGCGTTTCGACAGAAGTATCGATGTCGGTAGAAACGTGCAAGCAGGGGATCCCTAATAGCTCGCAAGCATCGAAGATCACTTCGTTGTCGGCGCTATAGGTCGTGATGACCATGTCGGGGTTGCTCGTTAACAGCTGGTTCATGGTCATCATTAATTTTCTCTGATGCTGCTCAGGATCGGGCGCTCCTCCGGAAAAGCCTCTTAAGAAGTTGATGCAGGCATAGGCTTTTTCTTTAAGCAGTCCGTTGAAGAGGGAGCTGACCGTCCAGTCTTTGCCAAGCCAGCGGGTAAGGAAGAAGTTCTTTACGGGGTCTTCCGAAACGAGAACTTTGGGAAGGTCGATCGAGTGGGTGTGGTAGCCTAGCTTCGCAAGATTGTTCGTGATCCCTCGAGTGACTTCGCGATGGCCGCCGCCCCAATCGCAGCCGATCACTGCAATGGTCTTTTGATGATTGGCTTGCCGAGTGATTGGGTCGATGATCGTAGGCGGAACGGGAGCGTGGACCGCATTGACTTGCGCCGGGGTTAGCTGGATAAGGGAATTGGAGTGGTAGGGCCACTCTGCAAGACCATGCTGGGAAGGAGAAAGAGTTGCTTGGCAGCTGCAAAATTGGTGGGCCAGCTGTCCGGTTGCTCGGGAAATGATGGTGTTGGCCTTTTCCCACTGCGTTTTCATTTGACCGATCTGCTGGTGGAAGCGCGTTGGGGAGATTGGGGACAAGTTTTTGAAATCGCGCAGCAAATAGATGCTTCCATTGTAGGCGCTTTTGCATTTTGCAAGCGATGCGTTCAGTTCGTCCCTTGAAGAGAGTTGCAATGACTGGTTGAGCATCGTGATCGAGCGGACGCACCGCTTCAGATGCTCTTCGGTTCCCAAAGTTGCGTAAAGCTGAGAGACGATCTTTTCAGGGGGCGTTGCGCGCACTTCCTTTAAAAGTTCTTCGATATTGAGCTTTTCAAACGCGGTGGCCGAAGTGGAGAAGGTTTCTAAGTAGCGGACAAGTTCCTCTTTGAAGACGGCAGGAGCGCTTTGATGCAGATGGGTAACCAGGGCAATCCTTCCAGCTACAATTGTTGGGTCCACTCCATCGGTGCCGCCCATTTTAAGAAGAATCTGTCCAAGGGCTTTTTTCTGGAATTGCTGCTCGAGTTTTTGGACTTCCGTTCGTTGTTGGAATGGGTTTAACCGGATCAAGCGGTTCGAATAGTCTTCTGAGCTTTGAAAACGAAAAGTTGGATCTTGAGTTCCCCGGTCATGCGCTTCTGCAAGCTTTGAATACAGAAGCACGGCATAGACAGAAGAAAGGGTTTCTTCAAAGGCGTTCGTGTTAAGCTGGGCGTGCAGTCTTTGGAAGCAGGGTTCGCCGATCACGTGACGATCTCTTAGATCAAAGAGAAGATTGCTCAATGAGGCTTTGACAAAGGGGGTGTCATGCAGATTGTTTTTGATCAGAATAGCTATGCGGTCGGGGATCAATTCTCCAATCTGCAGCTGGTTCAAAAGAGTTGCAATCGGTCCGGTTACTCGAGTATCAGACTTGAGATTTTCATAGCGTGAGGAGTCTGTCTCTGCGCCGTAGAGATGGTTAAAGTCGTCGAGTGTTACGCGTTGCGGGCGATCGAGGAATGGAGCTAAGGTTGTATGTGACAAAGTCATTGCTATTACCTAAAAAACTTGTTTGAGTATGAGTCTTCCCAAAAACTCCGCTTTTGGATTTTGGAACCTTCTACTTAAGGATCTCAAAAAACCTGTAAAGTCTAGTTTATGTGCAGATTCTCGTGCCGATAAAAAATTTGATTTGATGTAAAAATCAATTTTTTTTGTTTTATGTGTTTCCAGATCGGCTTTTTTCTAATGTATTTTACCACGAAGCTACATTTTTTATAAACAATGATGTTTTGTTTGATTGTTTAATTTGTTTGTTTCGTTTTTGTTTGGTTAGTTATGTTTTGATTTGTTCGTTGTGTTGATTAAAATTGATTTATTTTGATTATTTGGTATATAATACCTTTAACGAACTGGTTTGTGCAAATCAAGTCAGCGCAAAGAGAAAATTAAAATATTGAATGAGATTTCTTTTTATTAAAGAGCTTTCATATACTCCTCCGCTATTTGAATATGTCAAGTTATCGATTAACATCTCTTTGTAGAAAATTTATTTGAGGATCGAATATTTTCATGGCGACAGTGCTATTAGACCTTAGACAAAACGCATTGCCCAATATGCCCCAAGAGCTTCCTTCCGGCGTCCAGGCCGATGGTGGAGCGCTTGTAGAAGGCGGCGGATGGCTCAATGCTGTTGCGCGAAGCATCATTCCCGGTTACGCTACCTCTGAAGACGCAAAAGTAACTAAATATTTTTTGAATTTTTTCAAAGATATTATTGCTGAAAAAAAATGTATACCAGCCGACCAGTTAAAAAAAATCATACGGTTTGCCGAACAGCATATCGCTGAAAGGGTCTCTTTCCGCCGTGGCCACAACCTTACAGAGCATACAAAAGAGATCGCCGATCTTGAAAGGTATGCCTTTGCAGCGAGGATCAGGCTCAATGACTTTGAATCCCCTCAGCAGAAAGAGGCTCTTAGAGGGGTGGTTCAACGGCATAACCAATCTCAGTTCGCAAAGTGGGACCGGCTAAACTTCGACAATAAACCAGCTGACAAAGAGGCGTTTTTTGCCAATCCTGATATGGTGGACTTTGTTTTTAAACAGCATTTGCACCGTTACATCCGCCATCAAGATTACATGCATAAGGTCGAGATGTGGCCTGTGCTGAAACAAAGAGAGGGGTCCTGGGTCGTTGAATCGGAAGCCCATTTGAAAATGAACGGCCGTCCAACTCCCTGGTCGACGATCCGCAAGATGTTTAAAGTTGAAGAGGATACAGAAAGGCTCTACACGGAAGAGACCGATGGGACCAAACGCTATTGGATGTATTTGGACGAGGGTTTTGTCCAGCACGACCGACACGATTTTCAGAATATGCGCCGGTTTAAACAGCTTGAGCGCCCTCCAAGCACGTGCAAAGTCCAGTTGATCACGACCCATGCTCCTGAAGACAAATGGTTTTGGGGTGATCGGTTATTGCAAGGGGCGCGCCACACGTTTTTCCGCATTGTCATTGGAGAGGGCTTTCAGAGAAGCCATCCTGATCTTCCTTATCGAGACGGCGAAGTCTACAGCATCGGTTTTGGAGGTCCTGGAAACACTGTCAATGTGCTGCAGCCGTTGACCACGTTTAGAGGGAGGCTTTACTCACCTGATAGCTGGGAGTTTTATACAGAAGATTTGCAGGTGACCGAGGTCGATGCAACTGATGATAAGATCATCCGTTTATTTGACATTGTCAAACAACGCGCTACTGAGGAGCAGGGGTTCCACGTCATCGGAAGCAATTGCGCTACCAATGGAATGGCGATGCTGCGCGAAGCTGAAATTTTGGATATTCCTACCAAAAACCACATGATCACAATGTGGTACGAATACATATTCTCGGAGGATTTTCGCAAATACATCGACAAGGGTTGTGACTTTATCGTCAGATATACACCGGAAAGTGTGAAAGAGGTTGTAAAAAACATTGGTCTATTTATCTATTCTCTAGTTTTCGCTCCGTTATTTTTATTACTGGGAGCTTGGAGGACAAAGGTCGCTTACGATCCTGAGACTCCTGATGCTCTTAATGGAATTACAGCAGAAGAGGGGATGGTACGGGCAAATAACAGGATAAAGGCTTTATTTTCGAACATCTACGACTTTTTCGATCCTGAGAAAATGAGCTTCGACCTAACGCACAATGTGTGGCGCTGGCAAGTGAAAGATGCTGAGACCCATCCTGAACGTTCATTTATTATAAAACAAAGTTAATATTCGAGGTTAACCGTATGGCTACTATCAACGTTGACTACTATTTAAGGCAAGCTTGCTGCTGTCCGCCAAGAACGCAGCCGGTAGCGCAAACTCAAGTTGCAACGCCGCCGATCAGCATGGAGCGGATTGTGGGTTGGATCAATCGCGCCAATCCAGAGATCACCAGGGCAGCTGCGCTCAACTCGAATGGCCTATATTCCCTATTGAACCAAGAGGTGACTGTGATCACCGATCTTCTTGCTGAATCGAACTCGTTAGTGGCCAGCATCAACTCGTTGACGCCTGATTTTATCCGCAGATCCGTAGATACGCTTGTACGTCCCAAGAAAGCGCAGTTGGAACAAGCTTTAGCGACAGCGCAGCAAAGAGTCACAGAACACCAAGCGGATATCGAAAAAGACCGCAAGCTCGGCGAAAAGTGGGCTGCTTTAGGACTTCCTGCATCGGTGCTCGAAAGGCATGCCGATTGCGCGCGCTTTATGATGGAATCGGGACTTGCATTCTCCATCGTTGGCTACAGGGAGACCTCGCAGAACCCGGCAATGCACGATCTGAGATTAGCGGCAGACGGCCATCCTTTGATCAAGGTCCAAAACCAGTGGGTTCGTTGGGAGCGGCTGAAGGAGCAGGTGGCCTACGATCCGGACACTTACATGATCCGTTCAAGAGATTATCCTGGAAGTCTTGTGCAAGCTTGGACCTATCTGTCTCCGCAAGGACTAATGCCGATCGACAGGATGAACCATGACCGCCTCGTACCGGTCTATCAGCTCAGCCAGCCTGAATATCAAAGGACTTTGGCCATGGCCCGTCGGTTCTATGAGACAAACCCGGAAGTCGATGTTGGAATCCCTAAAGATTGCGTGATCCAATTCGTTACATCCCCAAGCCGCCGCCTATGCGCATCGAAGACGATCGAAGATACGCCGGCCAACCAGAACTTGATCGAGAATATCAACTCGCATGTGATCATGAGGCTCGTCCTTCCGAACGGAGATGTTTATTCCTTCGGCCTCGAGATGCCCGCTGAATCGCAAGAGTTCCTCTTTCATGGCGGAGCGATGGACAGGTTCATGGCCACCGTCCCTGCAAAAGTGAACAAGGCCGGCGATTATGAAGAGTTCCGTCAGTTCGATGAAAGGATTGTCACAGGAATTCCTCTTACTCAAGCTCGCGCAGACGGTATCATAAGAATGATGAACAATATGGGCGATATCCAATTCCAGTTCATGCGTCAAAACTGCTCTAACTTGATGAGAACTGTCATTCAGGAAGCAGGGTATGAGCCTATCGACAACCGCGTGAACGGCGGATCCGTTCTAATCGGCGTGATTCCAAATGGAGAGCATTGGCCTGTCATCGGTCCGGTCATTGGTCTTGTCAAATCTGCCACTACGCCTGTATTCAATTGCATTGGCGACTGGACACCGGATTTTGTGAAGTCGGTTGCATCTTTTGTTTGGTCCGTGATCACGTATATTCCGCATAAGATCGGCATTGTGATCGTGAACTTGATCCAGCTTAAGCTCGGCGGCGGCAAGCAGCTTTATCCATTGCCGGAAGGCGTGCAAGAAGATGAGTTTTATGACAACCGAAGGATCATCAACTTCTCCCGCTCGATCCGTTCGTTCTGGGATATGTTTAAAGATGAGACGACGGTCGCATACCACTCTAAGCAGGTGATCGACTGGCAGAAGCAGCAGCGCTCGACGTTCTCCGAGCAATATAACGGCCGTCCGAAATTGGTCGTTGTGCCGCCGGCAGCCGCAACTGTTTAAGCTCGTCAAGGCTGGTAGATAAAGAAAAGCAACAGGATGTTAGGATGGTCAGGATAGTTTTCTTATCTAGACCGTTCTAACATCCTGTTGCTTCTTTCTGTAGCAAAGACAAACTCTTGATTCTCTAATTGGCGAGAGGTTCTTCCAAGTCGTAGACTGGGTGGATATCGAATCCTGCGTGACGCACAGCGAAGATCACTTGAGCAATGGGCTCCCATTGGGCTGACTTGTCAATATGGAGCAGAACCTTCGTTTTTGATGTGTCTTTAGGGATGAGGCCGAGGGTTTGCTGTTTTTGCAGCTCTTGCTGCACCCCGCCGATTGTCGGGATCAGATATTCATTGAACTCGGTGATCCACTTATATTCCCCTTTTTCATTAACGCTCAAATTGACGATGTAACTGTCATTTTGCCCGATGGCGGAAGTGTCTTCCGATGCAGGGTGGATTTTGACAAGCTTGATCTCATTGTCATAGAGGGCCGCGCGCGTCACTGCAAGGGTTGCAAAGACCGCAACGACCAAAAACAAAAAGTCAACCATGGGAGCTAGGTTCAAGCTCCCGTAACTTTTGATCTCTTCTTCGGGGATAATGTTCATAGGCTCTAGTTACCTTTGTATTCGACTGTCCGGTCATCTATCAAAGTCGCTAAAGATTGGGCTTCGTTCTCGACGGTCGCCAGCGCCTTGACAAGGCGGTACTTAGCGATCGAATGGAGCATCAAGGCCAGGATGGCAACAATAAGGCCTGCTACAGTTGTTCCTACGGATACGCCTAGGCCGTCAAAGAGTGTTGAAATGCTTTCGATCGAACGGTTGATGTCATAAAACGCATAGAACATTCCCAATACTGTTCCAAGAAGTCCGAGCATGGGAGCGATGATGGCGATATCGTTTAAGAGGCCGATCCGCTGCCAGAAATGGATCGAAGCGCGCTTGCCTTCAGACTTCATGGCTTCGATCATGACGGGGAGGCCATGACGGCGGGCATTGATTCCGCTTGCGACCATTTTGCTGATGAGGTTCTCATGGTGTTGGCACAGCGAGAGGGCGTCATCAAAATGGTTGCTGTTAAGCTTGTTCTTCACATTCTTGAGAAACACTGCGGAAATGGCAGATGATTTGCGCAAGGAAAGAATACTATAGAGCCAGACGCAAAGCGCAAAGACTGACATGGCAAATAGGATCGTGTAAATGATCGGCGAGCCGGAAAATGCCTGCTGAATGTTTACTTCGATTGCTTCATTTTTTTTTTCCGCGCTATTGGCATCGATATTTATTACTGCAGGAGCTTCTTGAATTTCGGGCGCTTCCTCTAAGACGACGAACTCCTCATTTGCTGAAACGAGGTCTTTAGAGGATGCGTCTGCAGTCAATGGCTGTGTTGAGGCATCGATTTGCGGCAGTTCGTTTTTAGCAAGAGGCGGCGTTTCTTGGTGGGCTGGCTGGACAAGGGCAAAATCGGGGTTTGCTTCCAGTTGATCGACTTGCGCCGCAGGAGCTACCTGCTCTTGCAGGTCGGCGATATGATTGTCAGCTGCCGATTCCATCGGAGCTTCCAAGGCAATGGAAGGAGCTTCGATTTGATCCGCTACAGCTTGTTGTTCTGCGATAGCTTGAACGGCAACCGCTTCTTTTTTGTCGATGTCGCTAAAGGATTCAGCATCCCGCTTTAGCTCTTCTTCGAGGGCTAAGATCTCATCTTCAAACTCGTCCATTTCTTCATCAAGAAGGGAGAGTTCTTCATCAATCACGGAAGCAGAGATCGGGTTGGCCTCATCGGAAAATAAGGAGAAAGTGGGGGCTGCTTCATTGATTTGAATTGGATCAGCATGAGCTGATAGCACAGAAAAGAGGGAAGCGCCTGCTATCAAGATGTAAAAGGGTTTCATAGTCGCATTGACTCCACATTTGGCGTTATGACAAATAAAAATTTACCTTAAGCTGGTCTTCAGCTTATCAATTTGGCCGAGTATTGATCAATGGATATCTTAAAGGATATCTTGTCGCTTGCAATAACTGGTATGAATATGCGAGAATACTTCCCCTATGAAACCTAAACAACTAAAAGCTCCATTTCACTGGGATGACCGCAGGCCGCATCTGGGGGACCGGGTCCTTTTCGTCCCTCATCATTATTCTGAGCATGGGAATTTCGTCCTTCCTAAGTTTGACGACCCCGAGCTCTTTGGCAGAACAGCGCCAATCTATATTGAGTACTGCAGTGGAAATGGGGATTGGGTTGTGGAAAAGGCAGTCCAATTTCCCGAGTATAATTGGATTGCTGTTGAAAAGCGGTTCGACCGGGTCCGAAAAATTTGGTCAAAGCTTAAAAATCAGGACGTTTCCAATTTGCTTGTAGTCAGCGGCGAGGCCCTCCCTTTTACCGAGCACTATTTAAAAGGAGATTGCGTGGCGGGCTGCTTCATTAATTTTCCCGATCCCTGGCCCAAAGGCAAGCATGCGAAGCACCGATTGTTCCAGCCCTCTTTTATCCAGCAATTGGGGCGTGTCATGGAGAAAGGCGCCAAGCTGACCATTGCAACGGACGATGAGATCTGGGCGGACAGGATTTCCGGCGCTCTTCTTAAGGAGCAGAATTTTCATTCGGCATTTCCCCATCCTTATTTTGTGACCGATTGGCCCGATTACGGCTTTTCTTATTTCGGCCATCTGTGGCGCGAAAAGGGAAAGACGATCCATTACCTGCAATTTATCAATGGACAGGACAACCGATGAGCGCTCCTCTTGATATTGCCATCGACCATTTGCATTGCTACCGGAATGCAGAACCTTTTTTTCCTCTGCTCCAAGATGGAGAACAGCCGATTTCCGATTGGGCGCATGCCGCCGTTGTCTGTTTGAGGGCGCGGCCGCAGGACGACCTTAATTGGTCCTGCGCAATTGAATCGGCCAAACGGATCATCGGCGCAGGAAAATGGGTCCTTTGGGAACTCGACTTCGGATTTGGCGAAGGGAATATCGATTTAAGCGATCAAACTGCGTTTTATTCTTATACGGTTGCCATCGAAGAGTTCGTAGACAAGGTCTGGAAAGAATTTTCTGCACAGACATTCGGTTTGATCGTATACCGGGGAAATGGAGATTTTGCAAAAAGGATTTCTAATATTAAAGAACGCTTCTTGGAAGAGAAGGGGGGAGAAGATTCCCCATTCCATCTAGAGCTTTACGCAGCCGAGATGTTTGCGCAATATTTGCATCGTCTCGTCTCATTTTTGCCTGAAGGGCTAGCTCCGATTGCCATGATCAATGCTTGCAGCCCCAGCTCTTTAGCCCAGGCTGCTTTGATGTACTCCAGACGGCGTTTTGAGCATGTCCACCTTGCTGTTTGCGGCACGCCTCTTCCGATCCCGGGGCTTTGTTGGCAAAATGGAGGATCTTCCGCGGGCTGGATCGGCTCCGGCAGTCCGATCTTAGAGCCTGCTTCTGTGCCCAACCGGGCTGTCTGTTTGCCGCAAGACCGCTATTGCGATAAACGGTTTCTTAGTCAGTTAGAAAGCTTGCTTGAGAGTTTGCTAAGGTCCAAAGAGCCGTTCCGGCTTGTTTGCGAAGAGCGTTTGACCGAAGAATGGAATGTTCTAGACGAACTGATCCTTTTTCCCGGCCAGATGAGCCCTCAAGGCAAGCGGATGCTGCAGGGATTTATTGCTGCGGGCGGGGCTATTATTGATGCCGGCACACTTCTATCAGCTTCGAATACAAATTGCCTGCAGGCCTCATCTCTTCCCTGACATGTTCGATCACTGCTTTTAAAAGGGGGGAGGGGGTGGCATTGGCGCTCAATAGGGCTACCGCTTGGTCGAGCGGAATAGTGCTGTTGCGATAGTTCTTCTCTGCATACGAGATCATCGTCTTGTTAAAATAATTCTTTAAATCAAGCAGCGGATGGTAGGCTTCCCCTCGAAACTGATTCGAGTAGCTGTGCAGGTCATTTAGCCTTTCGACCATCAAATTCCCGTCGTTGTCCAAGGAAAAGAGGGGCTTTTTTGCAAGCTCCAAAAGAAGCTCGGCGCAGGCTTTGATTTCCTGGCGTTGAGAGAGATGGTGAGGTTTCCAGGGATGATATTGAGACATCAGCAACACCTGTTTAAAGATATTACTAGATATCGCATAGGGATTTGATTGAAATCAAGAAAGATGCAGTGTGGGATAAAAACCAATCGGAGCAGAGGGATTTGAACCCCCGACCCACTGCTCCCAAAGCAGTTGCGCTAGCCAAACTGCGCTATGCTCCGATTAGCGAGACGCTATTCTAATCAAAAAGCCTTATTTTTAACAAGAGTTTAGATCCTCTCATGGAGATTTTGAACGGTTTGAAGCGTTTGTTCGACCAAAAGCGGGATAATTTCAGCCGCGTGGAGATTGGAAATAAGGGGAAAGCCCTGGCCGGCATACAGCGACATCCATTCGAACTGGTTTTGTTTGTCAGCGACTGTCCGGATGTCTTTTGTGAGAAAATGCTGATAGGGAAACTGGGCAACCGGGGGCGAATCCTTTTGCATGCGCTCTGTGAACTCATTTTCGATCATGCGTGCAGATTTTCCCGTCAGTTTAGAAGTGACGATCGTTCTTCTAGTTTTAAGTTGCAGCAACGCTTTCTTGTATGTCGGTGATGCATGGCTCTCTGGCGTGGCAAGGAATGCCGTGCCTAATTGAGCAGCCCTTGCGCCTAGCGCCATCACGGCAGCAATCCCTTTTCCATTCATGATCCCGCCTGCAGCGATCACTGGAAGTTTGCATGCTTGGACAAGCTGGGAGATCAGTGCGTGCGTGCTCAAGCAGGGATCGGGTCGGTTTTTTTCAAATGCGCCGCGATGCCCGCCGGATTCATATCCTTGGGCAACAATTGCATCGACACCGCTTTTTTGCAAAAGAAGCGCTTCGTCCAGGTTTGTTGCAGTGCCGATCAGAAAAATATTCTGGTTTTTCATCCGGGCCATCATCTGCTCATTGAGGATGCCGAAGGTGAAGCTGAAAATGGGAACGTTTTCTTGACAGATGATTTCAATTTGAGCTTCCAGTTCTGGAAGATAGGCAGTCGTTTCTACAGATGGGATCTCCAACATTGCCCTGTATTTATTTAAGTGCTTGTTAGCTTTTTGAATGAGATCTTCATCTTCTTCAACTGGAGCCCGTGCAAAGAGGTTTACTGCAAAGGGCTGATCGGTCAATGCTCGGATTTCACGGATGGCCTCTCTGATTTCC
>JAFEGV010000055.1 GCA_018239665.1 Verrucomicrobiota bacterium
AGGTTGCCAAGCCACCGTTTGGAAAACAATTGGGATGGGTTCCATGTGGGCTTGGAAAAGTGGAGGTCGGAGATATGGGCACACCGAAATAACGTCATATAGTCCTAGGGATTTTTTGATCTATTTTACCCTGAGACCTCATAAAACTCTTATGTTTTTTTCTTAAGAGATTTTTTTTGTAAACGTTTTCGTTGAACGGTGCTCTGTTTTGCAAGGGTTTTGATCCAGCGGGCGCCTTCCTTGTGGACAAATGCAGGAGAGGAAGTTGATGGCACTTCGCCGGAATTTGTCCTTTTCGAGGAAATTCTTTTCGCAACTTGTTTTTTTAATTTGACCCGTTTTTGCATAGAGTCAAGAAGGGACTTTTCTTTCTTAGCGACTTTTTTGGGGTATTTCTTAAGCATTTCCCGCGCAGTGAGTTGATCGCTGTACGCCCGCTCTTCAGGTCTTTGGTATTCGGCTTGTGCGTTGCGGACTTCCTTCTGGATTTTCTTTGAGAGCTTATTATTCAAAGAGCGTTTGGATCTGTTCATGGGATTTGCCTACGTAATAAATATTGAATAAGTTGATTTTTTTAGGGGAATTTGGAAGATTTAGATCTGCATTTCAAACATTTCCAAACATACACCTAAACAATTTATTGCCTCATAATCGCACTGTAGCGATTCAAGGAATTTATTGGCAATGGCCAATAAGGAAGCCTATGAAAGCCGATAGCATCAAGAAGGGCGTAAAAAGATGGCATGAGTTCCTGCCGAAAAGCATTGTCTGCCTGAAAGACAACTATTCATTTTCGATTTTTAGAAAAGATCTGGCCGCCGGCGTGACGGTGGGGATCGTCGCCTTGCCGCTTGCCATGGCATTTGCCATCGCCTCGGGCGTAGACCCTGAGCGGGGGATCTTTACGGCGATCGTTGCAGGTTTTTTGATCTCATTGCTCGGTGGAAGCAAAGTCCAAATCGGCGGGCCGACGGGTGCTTTTGTCGTCATCGTTTACGGAATTGTCGTTCGGTTGGGCTATGAAGGGCTTCTTGTCGCAACGCTGATGGCAGCTGTGCTTCTCGTGCTGATGGGGCTGTTCCGTTTGGGAAGCTGGATCAAGTTCGTCCCTTATCCACTGGTGACCGGATTTACGACGGGGATTGCCGTCATCATCTTTTCCTCCCAAGTGAAAGACTTTCTCGGATTGAAGATCGACCGCCTTCCGGCAGACTTTCTCCTCAAGTGGAAAGCGATGCTCTCCGGAATTGCAAGCTGGGACCCGATGACCTTCGGGGTTGCTGCCGGATCTTTGATCGCGATCATTCTCATCCGACGGTTCATTCCGATCATTCCTTGGGGAATTGCATCCATTGCAATGGCCACAGCTGTGTGCTGGGCATTTCAATTGCCCGTCGAGACGGTCGCGCAGCGGTATGGCGAGATCCCACGAGTTCTGCCAACTCCATCGCTTCCCTCTTTTGATTTCAGCATTGAATCGATCCGAACTCTTGTGCCCGATGCGTTTACGATTGCTTTGCTTGCAGCGATCGAATCGCTCCTGTCAGCGGTGATCGCAGACGGAATGAGCGGAGGAAGGCATAAGTCGAATTGCGAGCTGGTGGCCCAGGGGATCGGGAACTTAGGATCGGTGCTGTTCGGCGGGATTCCGGCCACAGGCGCTATTGCGCGCACGGCAACGAACATCAAGACAGGCGGAAAGACTCCCGTTGCGGGGATGATCCACGCGGTCACATTATTTCTTTTCATCTTCATATTTGCTCCGCTTGTCGGAAAAATTCCATTGGCGGCCCTCTCGGCAGTGCTGGTGATGGTTGCATGGAATATGAGCGAGCTCGACCATTTTCGCCATTTGTTCAAAGCGCCCTTGGGCGATGTTGTCATCCTCCTCTCCTCCTTTTTGCTGACCGTTCTTGTGGACATCACGGTCGCGGTCGAAGTGGGGATGATCCTTGCCGCATTTTTATTCATGAAGCGGATGGGAGAAAGGGCGGGGGTGATTTCTCACGGGATCGTTAAAGAAGGCCCTGTGAGCGAAGACAACGATGATCCCGATGCCATTTCAAAGAAGGATGTTCCGCCGGGTGTTGAAGTCTATGAAGTTGACGGCCCTTTATTTTTTGGAGTGGCCGACAGCTTGAAGGATGTCCTGCATAATATCGAGTTTCCTCCTAAAGTGTTCATCTTGCGCATGAGGAAGGTCCCCGTCATCGATGCCAGCGGCCTTCATGCCCTTGCAGAACTACATGAAAAGTGCCAGAGGGACAAGACTGTGCTGATCCTTTCCGGAGTGAAAGGCCAGCCTGCAAAACACTTGAAGAAGTTTGGATTGGAAGAGGTCATCGGAAAGCAGAACATTTTTTCCCATATCGATCTTGCTCTGAAAAGAACGAGAGAGATCGTTGAGAAGCGCTAGATACGCTTTGTGATTATTTTCCTGCAGGCTTGATGTTCGGTCTTGTTTTATTGAGAAAATCCGTTGCCTTAGACAATGCAGCGTTGAGTTCGTTGTTGCTGAAAATTTCTTGAGAAGCTTGCTTAAGAAAGGGCTCCTTTCCAAGAGGTTCTTTGCGCTCTGCCAATTTCAAGTTGCAACCTAATTTCAATAGCGCTCGATCATAAGAGGCTGGATCCTCTAATTGAAGCTTAAGCCTGAAAAGGTCGTCAACCTGTTGTTTTTCGTATTGAGAAAGGTTTCTTACATCCATTTTCCAAGTGCCCTTGAAGGTTGAGCCGTCCTCTCCAGGACAATAGGGGGCTAGTCGATCGGCGATCCTCTGCGAATGCCCTTTTAATTGCTGGAACCGGTAATGAGTTGCAAAATCGTTGGAGATCGTGTCAAACCCATCCGTTGGAGGAGTGATGAGCTTCTGTGCAACCGCCGAGATCATCAGAGATTTAGCATGCAATGCATTCTCATGTTCCAACCTTTCAATTCTTTCCACGGCTTGATCTAAATTTAAGCCGCCAGAAGCATATCGATCCTTAATTTGATTAAATTGTTCAGAAGCCTGGACATTCAATTGCTCAAAAACGGTCCAAAAGACCAGCGTCGGCAGATCCTTTCTCCTTAATTCCTTTTCATTCCAGAGAATCACCCCCGCTTCTGGGATGCTCGAAACGCAAGATATTGATTCTGAGCTAGATGGAGAAATATTGATCATTGGAGTAGCTTGAGAATCTTCAAGGATGTTCGACACCAGATTCTTCACGACATCGATTATATCTGCATCATTCTGATTATCAGTATCTTGATATGATAAACGGTTACATTCGGAACTGATTCTAAGGGACATAGGCTTGCTTCATTTGATTTAGAAGTAATTATACCTAAGTTTTTTTATATTTCAATTCAAATTAATTGTTTAATTTAATATAATTTAATTCGAAAAATGAAAATAAAACAAATAAAATGAGGTCCTAATTATGGCTTTTAATGGAGATGTTACGAGGTCTAGTTTGGGAAGTTCCCCCGATGTCCCTCTTGTGGTTGACCGGGTCGAGGTCCTTGATCAGCGGATGTCGGCGCTTACTTTAGAGGAACCGGATGCAATTGCTGAACTGCTTGCAGTGCCGGAAAAAGAAGCGAAAGGAAAAAAAACTGAGCCGCTTAAGAACGTTCACGTTTATTCAATATCCGATCTGCCCGGACACATTCTTTGCCATATTTTTTGCTATTTAGATAAGGACGGCGCTCAATGTGCTTCGCTTGTTTGCAGAGATTGGAACAGGTTGAACACCTATCCATTCGGACAGCTTCCCGTAAGGATAATGCATTGGGGAGCAAGGATGCAGTCGCGCCTTTCGGCTGAAACTTTTGAGAGAACTTCCTTTGATTGTTTGCACCGAAGAACAAAACCGCCTCTATTAAGCAGATTCAGTTTAGATGATTATTTTTCATCAAGAGCTCCTGTCTCGGTTTCTGAAACATTTGTAAGGACCGATGCGATAGACAGGGGGATCGCTCATGGAAAGGCCAATGTTAGCGCAGAGCTTAAAGCGGACCCTATCTTAAAAGCTTTGCTAGACGATGTGTTTGCTGCCGAAAAGGAACATGCAGTAGCTTACCAGCCGTTCTATCATTCCATGAATAAAACCGTCTATTTTTTTGGCTATGCGACAAAGATGTTGCTGCATGTCATGAACCAGAGTTTGGAAAGCAGCGCGACTCCTTCTCCCTTTTCTCCGATCCATTGGTTCCGGTTTCCTCAGATGGAAAATTCCAGTTTTCCTCAAACTATCAAAGACTTCCTCAACATGTATCCCATGCCATTGGCTGTGAAAGATGGCGGCGATTATGATGATCACGATAAGGATATCAAGCAGTGGATCATGGCTGTCAGCCCATTTCTGTTTTCTAATTTTTCAACAGTTGGAGAATCAACATGGTTGATGTTTTTAGAGAACCAAAGCGTCTATCCGCCTGATGCAGGTTCTTATTTTAATGCCCTTTGCGATCATTTTCATCTGTTGCCGAATCTGTCTCTAAGAGAGAAGTACGCACAGGAATTTGCCATGCTTCTTGGTCAAGCCTCTTGCGATGCCTCATCATTTCTTAGAAGGAGCCGTCCTGCAGAGCAAAGAGAAGCATTCGAATTTGAAAAGAGGGGAAACCGCGATTTTGGTTTCTTGTTCCAGATCTTTGTTCCAAAGCCGCTTGTGGACACCATCGTCTATCCTTGTATGGAGTACGGAATTCCAAAGCAGTATCGAGATAGGAAGATGTCCGATGTGTTCAAACAAATTTGTGCGGATCCAACAAACGTCAATCACGTTCCGATACAGGCGCGGATGATGACCAGTCCATTGGTAACTCGCGGAAACCAGATCAAAGTGCTGACTTATGGACACAACGATTTCTTGCAATCTCCCGCCGGCATCCAGATGTCTAGAAAATTCGAGCAGTTCTTTTTAAATGTGGTATTAGACTCCCAGATCTAAGAGATGTTCTCTGAGGGTTCTAATATCCTAAATTATCGCTGCGGTCCAGCGCTTGACCTTCTTTTAATGGAAGGCAAGCGCTGGGATTTTGTCATACGAGTCCAAGATCAAGCAGCGATTTTGCTGCATTCTAGATTGTAGATAGCCTTCCATTATGACGTAAGATTCTGATTGTTAATTAAATAAGTTAATGTATTTTGCTCATGGAGAAGGTATGTCGGATTTTATTATCTATATCAAATTTTTGTTTTTTATGAATTAATTTGACTTGTAATTTGTTTATTGTTAGTTGTTTGTGTTTTTTTGTGAATGATTAAACGTATTTGTTATGTTTTATGTTCAATTTAATTATTTAATTTATTATAATGTTGATTTGATAATTTAATAATTAATTAAATAAAAGTGGGGTTTAATCATGTCTGTTAATAGTGATGTTACTGCTAATCATTTAGGGGCTCCTACTGGAGTTCCACTTGTTGTTGACCGCGTTGAGGTTCTTAATCAGGGGATGTCAGCTCTCTCTTTAGAGGAACCGGATGCAATTGCTGAACTTTTAGCTGTATCCGAGAAGGATGCAAGTGAGAAGGAAGGGGCATCCTTTAAGAACGTTCGAGTGTTAACTGTATCCGACCTGTCCGGAGATGTTCTTTGCCGCATTTTTTGTTTTTTAGACAGGGATGGCGCTCAATGTGCCGCGCTTGTTTGCAGGGATTGGAATCAGCTCCATGCTTATCCATCCGCTCAGGTTCCTATCAAGATATTTTGTTGGGGAGCGAAGCTGCAATCGCAAATGACGCAAGAAACACGCAACAGAACTTCCTGCAATTATTTATCTGAGAACACAGTAAAACCTCAGTTAAGCAGATTTTGTTTAGATGATTATCCCTCACCAAAATCCCATGTATCGGTTTCTGAAGTGTTTGTGCGGACCGATGCGGTGAACTCAAAAATTGCCCGTGAAAAACACCTTCTTAGCGAAGAGCTTAAATGCGATCCTCTATTAAAGGGTCTTCTCGAGGAAGTGTTTACTGCTGAAAAAGAACATGCGCTAGGTTACCAGCCATTTTATCATGCGGCCACTACAAATGTCTTTTTTTTCGGTTTTGCAACAAAGATGTTGCTGCAGGTCATGAACCAAAGTGCAGAAGCTAGCGAGTCATTGTCTCAGTTTTCTCCTGTTCATTGGTTCCGGTTCCCTCAATTGAAAGATTCTGTTTTTCCGGTAGACGTACAAAAGTTCCTCGCAGAATATCCCATGA
Organism: Verrucomicrobiota bacterium; assembly: GCA_018239665.1. GTDB lineage: Bacteria > Chlamydiota > Chlamydiia > Chlamydiales > Rhabdochlamydiaceae > Acherontichlamydia. Next base: position 6,201 of record JAFEGV010000055.1, read on the forward strand.
CAAAAATGGAAGCGGGCTCTGTTGATAAGAGCGCAGTGGATAAAAATGGTTATAATGATCACGACAATGATGTGAAACAATGGTTGCTATCTGTCAGTCCATTAATATTTTCTAACATACATTGCTCAGGAGAATCGACATGGGAGCTATTCTTGCAGAATAAAAGTGTGTATGCTCCTGATGATATCGGTTATTTCAATGCCCTTTGCGATCATTTTCATCTGTTGCCGAACCCATCCATAAGAGAAAAATATGCCCAAGAATTTTCGGATCTGCTCGGATCCTCTTGTCGATCTGCCGGAACATTTCTTAGGAGAAGCCGGCCGTTGGAGCAAAGAACGTCATGCGAATGGCAAGATCGAGGGAATCGGAATTTAGGATTCTTATTTCAGATCTTTGTTCCAAAACCGCTTGTGGACACAGTTGTCTATCCTTGCAAGGGGTATGGGTTGCCTATGGAGTTGGAAGGCTGCAAGATCTCCAAGATTTATCAGCAAATTAGTCAAGATCCAACAGCGCTTAACAACGTTGAGGTACAGGCCAGAATGCTGACTTGCCCATTGGTAACTCCCGGAAATCAAATCAAGGTAATGACTTATGGACATAACAATTTCTTGCAATCTCCAGACGGCATGGCGGTAGCTAAGAAATTTCAGGAGTTCTTTTTGAATGTGGTATTAGACTCCCAGATCTAAGGAACTAATATCCCCAATTTTCGCTGAGGTCCAGCGTTTGCCCTTTCCTGAGGTTTTCCTTAAGAGATGCAAGCGCTGGGATTTTTTCAAACTTGTCCAAGGTCAAGCAGATCGTTTTGAGGCTTTTGCACGATTCGATCATCTCCTTGAGCGGAGCGACGGCCTTTTCTTTTATCCAATCAGATTTGATAGTGATGTTTTCCATTGCAGGAGATTCTTTAATGGCACCGCTCAAGCGGATGAAATGATCGGTGTTCAGTCTTAAATTGTGCATGACCAAAGATCTCAATGCTCTAGAAGAAGAGATGGCCGTTGAAAGCTTTTCCACGTAATCATCAGAGATGAGAAATCCTCTTAGCTCAAGATGTTCCAGGCGATTTGCGGCAATTAATTCGAGGATCGCATTTAGCGCGCTCTCGGATGGTGTGATGAATCTCAGTTCTAAAGAGCGCTTAGTCCCTAAAGCAGCGCTCAGCTGTTCCAGAGTGCAGTCTAATTGATCGGAAAAGGGAAATAGCTGTCCTTCAATAGAGAGCGTTCCTGCAGCGATTCGGGACTGCCATTGCAAGGCAGTTGAAGTTGAGATTCCAGAGCAGTTCAAGTTTTCTATAGAGAGATACTGGCAGGTCTTTTTTTTCAGATCATCAACGTTGAGAGTTTCGAGCATTGGAAGGAGGTTTGCATCCGATGGCGGAGCAGAAGATGTAACTTGCTCAATAGGAAACTGTCCTGCAATTACAGATGTAAATTGAACTTTAGTTGCCATGCAAAATCCCCTTTGTTTGCATTAATTATATTGTGCAATTTAATTAATATAAAGCGCTCTTATTTTATTATTTATAATTTTAATTCGATATTAGTTTGTTAAATGTTTTGAAGACTTTCCCGACAGAGATCAGCCGCTGCCAGTGGTTCTTCTTCCAGCGGAATATCCTTGGATTGGGTAGCCACTGCGGAGGGAGGACGATTTGGCCTTTGCACCAGCCGGGACGCCATAGGCGCATCCGTTTTTCGTCATCGGCGATGATCAGGGTTGGGATGTTTAAGTTAGAGGCCAGGTGGCCGAGCAGCGAGTCGTTGCCGATATGGAAGCTCGATTCAAAAATGAAGGCGGCAAGCTCAGACAAGTTGGAAAAGTGGGGCAGGCTGCAACCGATCTCGATCGCTTTTTCCCAAAAGGTCCGTTCACTGGGGCTCACGCAGAAGTGGGGATCGTAACCTTCGTTTTTGAGCCTTTCGGCAAGTTTGAGAAATTTATGGGACGACCAATTTTTGGAGGGGACCCGGCTTGTCGGATGGATGATGATCCGATTGGAATGGCTCCTATGCTGCAAAGGCAAAGGGGGGGCAATCCCGTTGTTTGTTGATGGCTCTGCAAGTCCTAGCAGCGAGGCAATCGCTTTGCCGATGTTTTCTGCCATAGGACGGTCGGGATCGAAAGCTTTGTCCAAGTTGTGCAAAAGACCGTGTTTGGCCTGCGAGTAAGTGGGATAAAAAATGCTGAGCCGCTCCGGCGTTTTTCGGGGCAAAGCAGTTTTGCAACTGCCTCTAAATGCTCCAATGAGCTTTTTAATGCGGGGAGAGTTGTCGTTTTCTGCAATGATCAGATCGAACTTTTGCAGGCGCTCGATCAGGTCCTCATCGGATGGATTTTTTTCAAAACTTTGGTTGGGAAACCAGGGCGCTAGCTCGGGTAAATTGTCGTGGAACGTGGTGACGCAAAAGCCCGATTGAAAGAGCTGATGGGATGCGATCATCATCAAGATGGCATCGCCGATGCCGAGGGCAGGAAGCACTGCAGCTGTTTTCATCGCTAGTCCTCCAAAAGCAGCAGCTGTTCCTTCGAACAGCTGCTTTGGGCGAAGATGTTATGATTTTTCTTCTTCATCTTCCGGAGCGTTGCCGATCAACGCTTCAGAAAGGAGGATGATCCCTGCAGTCGATGCGGCGTACTTCAACGCGTTTTTCACGACTTTAGCGGGATCGACGACGCCTGCTTTCAGGAGGTCTTCGACTTTTTCCGATTGCGCATTGAAGCCGAAATGGGGCTGTGAGGAAAGGACCTCGTTAAGGACGACGGAAGGGTCAAATCCTGTATTGGAAACGATCTGCTTAAACGGTGCTTCGCACGCTTTAAAGACGATCTCGGCGCCGACTTTCTCTTCACCGGAGAGTTTGAGATCGGAGACGCTTTTGCTGGCGCGCAGAAGGGCTACGCCGCCGCCGGTCACAATTCCTTCTTCAATCGCAGCTCTTGTCGAGTTCAAAGAGTCTTCGAACATCTGCTTTTTCTGCTTCATTTCAGGCTCTGTTGCAGCGCCGACGCGGATGACAGCTACGCCGCCGGAGAGCTTTGCTTTGCGCTCTTCGAGTTTTTCTTTATCATACGCGCTGGTTGTGATTGCAATCTCAGCTTCGATCTGCTTAATGCGCGCATTGATCTGGTCTTTTGTTCCTGCGCCGTTGATGACTGTCGTTTTTTCTTTTGTCACAACGATTTTTTCTGCGGAGCCGAGAACTGCAGCGGTCGCATCTTTAAGCGCCATGCCTGTTTCTTCGGAAACGACGGTAGCGCCTGTGAGGATAGCGATGTCATGCAGGAGCGCTTTGCGGCGGTCTCCAAAGCCGGGAGCTTTGACTGAGCAGACTTTGAGCGTGCCGCGCAGCTTGTTGACAACGAGTGTTGACAGGGCGTCGCCTTCGATGTCCTCTGCGATGATCAGCAGCTCAGTTGCTGTTGTAGCGACAGCTTGCAGAATCGGGAGGATCTCTTGGACGGAGGAGATCTTCTTGTCGGTGATCAAAAGGCGCGCATTGCTCATTTCAACGGTCATCGCCTCTGCGTTGGTGCAGAAGTAGGCGCTGGAGTAGCCGCGGTCAAATTGCATCCCTTCGACCATTTCAACGGTTGTTTCCGTTCCTTTGCCTTCTTCGATCGTGATCACGCCCGATTTGCCAACCTTTTGGATCGCATCGGTGATCAAGCTGCCGATAGCGGAGTTGCCCGACGCGGAAGCTGTAGCGATGTTAAGGATCTCTTTTTCCTCTTTAATGGAAATAGCGGTGTTTTCGATCTCTTTAACGATCGCATCGACAGCTTTTTCCATCCCGCGCTTTAAAACGATAGGGCTAGATCCGGACGCGATGTTTTTTACGCCTGTTTGAACAAGGGAGCGGAGGATGAGAATGCTCGATGTTGTTCCGTCGCCGCAGATTTCTTTCATTTTGCTTGCGACTTCCTTGCCCATCGAAACGCCCATATTGGCGTATTGGTCTTTCAGTTCGATGTCTTTGACGATGCTGTTTCCATCGTTGGTGATTGTTGGAGCTCCCCAAGAAGCTTGGAGCCCGACGTTGCGCCCTTTAGGTCCAAGGGTAACGCCGACGACATCGGCAAGCTTGTCCACGCCTTCGCGCAGTTTGTTTCTTGCTTCTTCTTCAAAAACGAGTTCCTTCGGTGTAGCAGACATGGTTTTCTCCTAAAATTATGGTTTCGATGTGTTTTCTTTTTGGATCTCATGCAGCCCGACAAGAGTTAAGTGGGGGTTGATGAAATCGACAAGTTCTTTAAGGTCCTCGACAAATGCCACCTTGGCGCCGCACATTCCCGTATCATCAATGGCGGTTGCGCCTCCCGTTGCCAGGACTTTGACGGAGCTTGGGGATGGAGCTGTCATGCGCAGTTCGGCAATCATCCTTTCGACGGCGCCAAGCAGCCCGTAGTAAATGCCGCTTTGGATATGGGACTCTGTTGTTTTTCCAAGAGGGGAGTCGGGCTTTAAGATGGTGACAAGAGGGAGTTTGTCGGTGTAGTCGGCCAGCACTTTTGCGCTTAATGCAGGGCCGGGGTAGATCATTCCGCCGGTGTACCGCCCTTCCTTGGCGACAAAATCTGCGGTCACTGCCGTGCCGATGTCGATGACGATGCAGTCGGATGTGGGAAAATACTTAAGGGCTCCATAGACGTTGGCGATCCGGTCGTGGCCGACGGCCTCCGGTTCGTCGACATCGAGTGCCATCTTGATCGTCGAAAAGTCGAGGATGGAATAGGGAAGTTTAATGCTCTCTAACGCTTTGACGACCAATTGCTCGGCGCTCCGATTGACTGAAGAGATCATGATCCGGTCGATCGTTCTTCCTTTGAGAGCAGCTTCCATGTTTTCTTGAGAAAAGGAGTTAACGGCGGTAGAACCGGTAAAATCAAGCCTGTCTTCGATGAAGAAAGCTAGCTTGATGCGGGAGTTTCCAATATCGATTACGAGGTCTTGCGCCATCGGATTACACCTTTAAGCTCATATCAATTGCACGGACGGAATGGGTCAGGGCTCCAATCGAAATCCCATCCACCCCTGTTGCTGCGTACTGCGCAACATTTGCAATGCCGATCCCGCCGGACGCTTCCAGGTAGGCCCTGCCGGCATTGACTTTAACGGCTTCTTTCACAAGATCGACGCTCATGTTGTCGAGAAGGACCACTTCGGCTTGCTCGTTGAGCGCTTCTTCCAACATGGACAGCGAGCTCACTTCGATTTCCACTTTGACGCCGGGCTGTAAAATTCTTGCTCGGCGGATCGCTTCAGCAACGGGCGCGGAGGTGGTCTCTTTGAGCAATTTGATGTGGTTGTCCTTAATTAAAAACCGATCTTCCAGATGAAACCGGTGGTTCTTTCCCCCTCCGATCAGAACGGCATACTTTTGGATGGCGCGCAGTCCGGGAAGCGTTTTGCGCGTATCTAAAATATCGCAGGCAAATCCTTTTACGGCATCGACGTACTCTGCTGTCAAGGTGGCGATGCCCGATGCATGCTGAATGAGGTTAAGGGCGGTCCTTTCTCCTGCTAAAATTGAGCGTGCGTTTCCTTCGACGGTTGCAAGGACGGTGCCGGGGTTGCAGGAACATCCATCCTCGACAAAAAGGCGTAAGTTAAGGCCGCTGCCGAGCATTTGGCACAAAATTGGAAGGACCACAAGTCCGGCGATGCGGGCCGGCTGCTTGAGCAAAAGGGAGGCCTTTGCTGCTGTTTCACTGGGCAGGCAGGCTTGGGAAGTCACATCATTTTCCACATGGTCTTCCGCAAGGGCAATCTGCAGGGTGCGGCGGATCTCTTGAGAAAGTGCCTCGCTAAACGCCATTTATCCCCTCATCGGTCTATAATGAAACTCGAGTTTAGAGAATTTTCTCTTATTCTGCAATCTTCTTTCGCACAAAATTAGCAAACTTAGCGTTTAAGTGCTAATTTTTATGGATCTCTTGATAGACGGCCCTCTTGGGAAGCTTGCGGATCTGAGCCACAGTCTTGATCGCGTCATTAAGGGAGAGGTCCCATTGCTTCTGGACTGCCGCCACATGGTCCTTTAAAGAAAGGTGGGACCAGTCTTCCTCTTGATAGGACCGTTCGATCAAAAAGACTAGTTCGCCTCTCGGAGGATGTTCCTTAAAGTGGGAGATTAAGACGCTGGCGGTGCCTTTGAGGAATTCTTCGTGCATTTTTGTCAGCTCGCGCATCACGCAAAGGTTTCTATCGGGAGCTAGCGAGTTGGCGATCTCCAAGGTTTCCACGATCCGGTGCGGCGTCTCATAAGCGATCGAGGTCCCTTCGTATAGCAAAATTTGGGACAGGAGCTGGGTAAGCTCTGATTGCTTCTTCGGAAGGAAGCCGACGAACTGAAAAGGGAGGGGGTCGAACCCGGACAGCGTAAGCGCGAGTAGGGCGGCGCAAGGTCCTCCGATTGCCGTGACTTCGATATTTTCTTCCCTGCATTTTTTGATTAGAAGATGGCCCGGGTCGCACAAAATAGGGGTTCCAGCGTCGCTGATCAGAGCGATGCTGCGGCCATTGCGCAGGTCTTCAACAATGGCTTCGAGCTCTTTGCTTTCGTTGAAACGGTGGTAGCTTTTTAGCGGTTTGTTGATCTGATAATGGTTCAAAAGATAAGAGCTGTGCCGTGTGTCTTCGCAAAGAATGTAATCGCAAGCCTTCAAAGTCTCAACTGCGCGGAAGCTAAGGTCGGATAGATTTCCGATTGGCGTGGCAACGAGATATAGCACGGAAGGATCCAATAAAAATAATAAGGTGGCACTCAGATTTGAACTGAGGAATGGGAGCTTTGCAGGCTCCTGCCTTACCACTTGGCTATGCCACCTTAAACTCGATTTTGCACCTTTTTGGGCCCGCCTGCCTCGTCTATTTGCTCTCGGACGTTCGACTGTAGGTCGAACTAAGAGATTAATGATAACGGGAAGGGGTTCTTTAACCTCTTCCCGTTATCAATAACTCCCCTGAGAACAAATATTTCGCGGCCTTCGAACCCAAAAAGGTACAAAGTCGAGTTAAATGCTGAGTTGAGAATTATGCACTAAGCTTCTATATAGGGTCAACACCAAAGAGGAAGTAATAAAAACTTCACTTTTCTATTAGAGAAAAAAGTTGCCGTTTGGCATGCTGGGCCGAACAGAACGTAATCTCAACCCGAGGTGATTTCAATGATCGCATTTAACAAAAGAAAAAGCGGTACGAC
>JAFEGV010000056.1 GCA_018239665.1 Verrucomicrobiota bacterium
TATACACTTTGCGCCGGCCTCTTAATGAGTTCAGCTGGTCTGCATGCAGATTCAGCTTCTTATAATAGCACAACTTCTCAACAAGAACCTTCTTATGAGAACGATCTCTTCAAGAAAGACACGCCCGCTTATTTCATCCAAGCGGAATACCTTTGCTGGCTCGTCAATGAAGGGGCTTTAGACTACGCAGTGAAAATGAAGCACGATACTTGGTCTAATGATCCTATCAATAGTCCGGTCCAGTCGTACGCAGTTGGTCATTTCCATAATGCAGAGTTCGATTGGTCGTCAGGGCTTAGATTGACATTTGGTTACTTCAGAGCTCCCCACTTTTGGGATATGTTCCTCCAGTACACATATGTTCCTTCTTACGGCAGCAACGAAGTGCGCGCTCCCCACGATTCCGATAATGATGAGTTCCTGAATGGAACGTTTGCAGAGCCTTCAGTCGTTCAAAACTCTGTTGCCACGCGGCTTCCTTTGGAACGGGCATCGAGCCGGATCCGTTTGAAATACCATGTCCTTGACTGGCTAGCTTCCCGTCGGTTCTTCCCTAATGAGCACCTCCGTTTAAATCTCTTCGGCGGCGTGACTTCTGCTTACATCTACCAAAAGTGGAACGTCTATTATGAAGATATCAGCGACCAGCATGCGAAGACGCGCAATAGCTGGCAGTTTGAAGGGCTTGGGCTCAAGCTTGGAACTAAACTAGACTGGTATCTGGGCTATGACATCTACCTAACCGGACTTGCCTCTTCGGGCATTCTTTCCGGATGGTACAAGAACACAGCTCATGAAAGGACTCAGGCGATTACCGCTAACGCAAACCAAGAACGTCCAATACACGATACGCATTTCCATGATTCGAGACTTGCCTACACAGCTCAGTTCAATGGAGGGTTCTCCTGGCAGAAAGCGTATGAATCCGTGCGTGCAGAAATCGGCGTTGGTTACGAGTTTAACATCTGGGCAAATCTGCACCAGATCTATCGCTCGGAACTCACGAACCCAACGGATAGGAAGCAGACGATCATCAACGATTCTCTCCTCTCCTTGCAAGGATTCACTGTCCGCGCCAACCTCGATTTCTAATATGATCTCCAATCCAACTCACTCTACTCTAGGGTGAGTTGGACTTTTTCTTGTCTTTTCATCTTTGTTCGTGATATAGCACTCAGCTTAATTTATAGAGGCTGTCGTTATGAACGCATATAATCTTTTTCAAATTGCACACTGGCTGCAAATCCCGGTTAAGAAAAATGGACCGATCCGTTCTTTTCAGCAGGACAGCCGTCTTGTTCAATCTGGAGATCTCTTCTTTGCGCTGAAAGGAGAAAAGGTGGATGGACACACTTATTTAAAGGATGTGGCGGCGCACGGCGCTTTGGCTGCTGTAGTCTCAAAAGATTATCAAGGCGACGGTTACGGACTTCAGTTGCTTGCCGTGGATGATGTGATCGAAGCTCTGCAACTTTTGGCCAAAGAAGCGTTTCGCCAAAGAAAATGCCGTGTCGTTGGCGTCACGGGATCGGTCGGCAAAACGACGACTAAGGAATTTGCGGCCACCCTGCTCGAAGGCCTATTTGTGGTTGGAAAGACTCCCGGCAACGCCAATTCCCAGGTGGGCATGCCGCTGAGCATCCTTAATAGCCGCGGCGATGAACAAGTGTTTGTGATGGAAATGGGAATGAGCGTTCCCCATGAGATCGAACGGCTGATCGACATTGCTGCGCCGGAGATTGCTTTAGTGACGAAGATCGCATTGGCCCACGCAGCTTTTTTCCCGGATGGACTGGAGGGGATCGCTCGGGCCAAGGCTGAAATTTTATCCCATCCCAAGACAAAGTTAGGGGTTGTCAACGCACAGGCGATGGGCTTTGATCCAATGCAAAAGACAGGAACCTGCCAGAAGATAAGCTACGGATTAAAAGAAGAGTTTCCTGAAGCAGATTATGTCTTGGAAAAAGTCGGCGCTAGCTACCAGGTCATCGAAAAAGAGGGGAGATCGCCTCTCTTTAAGCTGCCATTTGCTGCAACGCACCTTTGCGAAAATTTTCTCGGCGCTGCAGCCGTCTGCAGGAAAATGGGAATGGAATGGGACCTGATCATTGCGCAGGCTCAGAATCTGAAAGTTTATAAGAACCGGTTTGAGCTTGTCGAAGTTGGCGGAGTCACGTTCCTCAATGATTCCTATAATGCGAATGCGACGTCGATGAAGGCTGCTTTGCGCAATTTGCCTGCGCCTCAGCCCGGCGGCAAAACCATTGCCGTGCTGGGCTCGATGCGCGAGCTGGGAAAATTTTGTGAATCTTCTCATCGTCAAGTTGCAGAGACGGCGGTCGATGTTGTCGATCATTTGATCTGTATAGGCAACGAATGCAAGCCGATGGTCGATTATTTTAATGAGCAGAAAAAATCTGTCGAATGGATGAACTCGTTATCGGAAGTGCGCACCCGCGTTTTCAGCATCGCAAAGTCCGGCGACGTGGTCTTATTGAAGGGATCAAACTCGCATCAACTTTGGAAAGTCTTAGAAAATTGTTGATCCTCAACCGTTAGCGTTTTTTAGTTTTGCAATTTTGGTCTGCGTGCTACATTACTTTTGTGTGCGGCAGTACCCGCGCATCTCTTCATCATCTTTAACGATAAGATAGCCGTGATATTGCTGATCTATCAATACTTGACGACCTCATTCGGGGTTAAAATCCCCTCCGTTTTTGTCTATTCGTCCACTCGAATGATGCTAGCCGCGCTCACTTCACTGCTGCTTACCATTTTTCTAGGGCCCCGATTCATAAAGCGGCTCTATGAACTGAAGACCGGCCAGTCGATCCGCGTTGAGGACTGTCCGTTGCTGGCGGAACTGCATCAGAAGAAAAAAGACACTCCGACAATGGGCGGGATCCTGATCCTGTGCTCGATGTTGTTCTCGATGGCGCTATGGATGGACCTCAAGAGCTCTTTTACACTGATCCTGTTTGTGGCAACAGTCTGGCTGGGACTTCTCGGCGGCTGGGATGATTACTTGAAGCTGCGCTTTAAAAATTCGAAAGGGATCAGCGCGAAAAAAAAATTCCTCCTTCAAATTCTTCTCGGCGCTTTGATCGCCCTCTATCTATATTGCCCGGCAGTTTCTAAGTCGATGCAGGTTGGAACATGGTTTGAGCCTCCTGCCGCAAAGGAACAGGTCATGTTGGTCAAAAAAGCTGATGGGAAGATGGATATCGTAGGGACCACATTAACGACCGATCAGTACATGAGCCGGTTTTTCATGCCGTTCTATAAAGACCCTATCCTGATCCTTAAAGGCTCCGCCATCATTTTCGGCATTTTGTTTACGATTTTTGTCGTTGCAGGCTCCTCCAATGCAGTGAATCTAACCGATGGCCTGGATGGCTTAGCATCAGGATGCCTGGTGATGGTCTCGGCCGTCCTCGGGCTGGTCGCGTTTTTCTCGAACAATATTGAAATGGCCCGATACCTGAACATCCTTTATATCGAAGGCAGCGGAGAGATCGGGATCTATCTGTTTGCGCTGATTGGGGCATGCCTTGGATTTTTATGGTACAACGGCTATCCGGCCCAGGTGTTCATGGGCGATACCGGCTCATTGGCCCTCGGGGGCATCATTGGCGTCAGCGCGATTTTGCTGCGCCGCGAAGTGTTGTTGGCATTGATCGGCGGGATTTTCGTGGCAGAGGCCGTCTCTGTGATCATGCAGGTCGGAAGTTACAAGCTCCGCAATAAAAAACGGGTGTTTTTATGCGCTCCTCTGCACCACCATTTTGAATATAAAGGCTGGCCGGAGACTAAGGTTGTCCTCCGTTTTTGGATAATCAGTTTAGTTTTGGCGATTATCGGCATTGCTTCTTTGAAATTTCAATAGGGGAAAGTCGATGCAGTGCGCACTTGTTTTGGGATTGGGATTAAGCGGCAAAGCAGCGGTCGAGCTGCTCTTTGCGCAAGGTTACCAAGTCATCGGAGCGGACGACAAGGCGGACCCGGAACAACTTCGGGACCTTATTTCCCGAGGGCTGCAGCTCCAATCGAAATCTGAGGATATCAACTGGTCGCTCATCAAGCTTTTTGTCGTTTCTCCAGGCATTTCTCCCAAGCATCCTTTATACCAGGCAGCAGCGGCCCGCGGGATTGAGATCGTAGGGGAGGCAGAGCTGAGCTTTCGCAGCTTGTCCCAACCGGCAATTGCAATCACGGGGACGAATGGAAAGACGACGGTCACCCTTCTCATCGAACATATCCTGAATACTTCGGGCATCAAGGCCAAAGCGCTTGGCAATGTCGGCAACCCTCTTTCCGTTTATGTCCTGAATCCCGACCCCGGCGCGGTGATTGTCGCAGAATTAAGCTCCTATCAGCTAGAAACGATGTCCGTCCCTGTTTTCGATGCAGCGGCGATCTTGAACATCACCCCCGATCATCTCGATAGATACGCCTCGATGGAGGAGTATGCCAAGGCCAAGTGCCGGCTCCAGCGCCTGCTTAAGCCAGGAAGTCCCTTTTTTGTCAGCCAACAGGTAGCAGATGGTTTTGCCCATCTTCTAAAACCCGGATACATTGTCTATACGCAGAGTGAAAGCATTGAAGAGATATTATCGCAAGAGTATAGAGAATTAGGGGAGCATGACATTGAAAATGCGATGGCGGCATGGGCCCTTTGCAAACCATTTAAGATCAGCGCTGAGCAGTTCCGCAAAGGACTTAGCACTTTTAAGAAGCCGCATCATCGGATTGAATTTGTCGCAGACATCGAGGGCGTTCATTTTTATGATGACAGCAAAGGCACGAACATCGACGCTGTCATCCGGGCCGTCCAGACGATGAAGGGGCCTGTGATCTTGATTGCTGGAGGAGTGGACAAGGGATCCTCTTATCTTGCATGGAAAGAGGCGTTCTGCGGCAAGGTTAAGCGGATTGTTGCCATCGGACAGGCAGCTCCAAAGATTTTTCGGGAATTAAGCCCATTTTTTGAGATGGAGATTGTAGGTTCTCTTTCGGCTGCCGTGGAAGCATCATTGCGCCACGCTGTCAAAGGGGACCATGTTCTTCTTTCGCCGGGGTGTTCAAGTTTTGATATGTTCCGCGATTACGCTCACCGGGGGGAAGAGTTTCAGCGTACGGTGTTTTCATTAAGGAGAGGAGGATGACATGACACGCAGAGATACGATTATTGCAGCAGTCCTAGTCAATGCTGGACTGCTGATTGTTTTGTTTGCCAGCGCACTTAAATCAGATACTCAAGAACAAGAGTATACTGCCAGTGCGACAACTAGAGTGGAGCCTTTCATTGAACAGGTCCCAAATAAAGAAGCTGTGGCAGCGCATGGGGATGAGGTCGATCAGGTTCTGAAGCAATATGCCAACCCAACGCCATCTGTTGTAACAGCCGTGCAGCCGGCTTTGACGCAGTCTGTGGAAACATCTGCGCAACCCGCTCAAGCGCCGCAGAATTTTGCCGACGATTTGCGCGCAATCACATTGCCTGAAATGTCCGCGCAGACAGCATCCGCTCCAGTCGCCCAGGCCCCGGTGCAGGCAACTCCTGCAGCTGTAGCTTCCGGCACGACCGATTACAAAGTGAAGAAAGGGGATGTGCTTGAGAAAATAGCAAGGCACCACCATTGCACCGTCGATGAGATCATGAAGTTGAACAAGCTCTCAACCGCTAATTTACGCATAGGCCAAACCTTAAAGCTCCCGGTTAAGTCCTCGCAAGCGTCTTCGATTGCAAAAGCTCCTTCACCTTCCTCATCCTCAAGCGCAACAGAAGGCTCTCCGAAATACTACACGGTAAAAAATGGGGACAACCCATGGACGATCGCCGTTAAGAACCATATGAAAGTCGAGGACTTGTTAAAGCTCAACAATCTCGACCAGGAAAAAGCCCGCAAGTTAAAACCGGGAGACCAACTACGCATTAACTAACCTAAAGTTTATGTTTATGCAGCGATCCTCGCTTATCCTCCTCCTTGCCGTAGCCTTATTGTTTGCTGTGGGTTTGATCATGATCTTCAATACCACTTCAGCGGAAGTGCTCGACCGTTTTTTAGACAGAAGCACGCACCAAGCGTTGATCAAGCAGCTTCTGTATGCAGCCGTGGGTGGAGTCGGCGCTGTCGGCGTTTGGTTCATCGGTTACCAAAATTTGATCAAAATGAGCGGGTCGCTGATGATTGGAGCGACCCTTCTCTTGGTTCTTGTCTTTCTTCCAGGGATCGGACAGCAGATCAACGGCGCGCATCGCTGGATCAATCTTTTCGGAAACTCTTTTCAACCCTCTGAATTCGTTAAGTTTTTAATCCCTCTGTTTTATATCCATGTCCTGACGTCCGCTTCTGGGAACTTGGAGCTTAAGCCCTTTCTCCAAGTGCTCGTGAAGATTGCAATCCCGACCGCTTTGATCTTAGTTGAGCCGGACAATGGAACGGTGGCGATCATCATGTCCACGCTTGTGGTCTTATTTGTGATCACCCGCCTTAAATGGGTCTACTGGGCGCTTCCTCTTCTGATTCTTTGTGTGTCAGGAGGCGTGGTGGCTTCCCAGATGCAACACGTCTCTGACAGGATCAAGGTCTACATGAACCCTGAATACGACCTCAAAGGTAAGGGGCATCAGCCGCATCAAGCAAAAATAGCCGCGGGGTCGGGCCAGGTTTGGGGAAAAGGGATTGGCGAGAGTTTGCAGAAGCTGGAGTACCTGCCCGAGGCAAGGAGCGACTATATTGCAGCAATTTTTGCAGAGGAATGCGGCTTTGTCGGAATGGCCTGCCTGATCTTCCTCTATATGTTGATCGGGTTTTGCGGATTCCATATCGCGAATTGCGCGAAAGATATCGAAGGGTTCTACATCGCCAGCATTTTTACTTTCCTCATTTGTTTTCAGGCCTTTTTGAACTTAGGCGTTGTCTCGGGCCTCCTTCCGAGCAAAGGGACGAATCTTCCCTTCTTCAGCCAAGGAGGGTCTTCCTTGCTTGCCAATATGATGGCAGTTTGCGTCCTACTTAATATCGGGCGCCAGTCTGTCCGAGAAAATAAAGCAGCGAGGTCCCGATGAAAAAAAAGCGGAAAAAAATTGTGATCGCAGCCGGCGGCACTGGAGGGCATCTCTTTCCCGCCCAGACTTTGGCCTCAGAGCTTCAAAAAGAAGGTATCGATGTCATCTTTATGGGAGCGGGGTTGAACAGCAACCGCTATTTTGATCGGGACAAGTACGCTTATTGCGATATTCCAAGCGGAACGGTGTTCCGCCGCAACATCCTGCTGATCTTTAAATCGTTGTTCCACTTGGTCAAAGGGGTCAAGCACAGTTTTAAGCTCTTAAAAAAAGAGGAGCCCGACCTGATCATCGGTTTTGGCAGCTTCCACTCCTTTCCGATCCTGTGCGCAGCGCGGCTGCAGAAGAAGACGGTAGCCCTTTTCGAATCGAATGCCTACCCCGGCAAGGTCAACCGCCTTTTTTCCTCGGGGGCGGCTTATACTGCCGTTGTTTTTCCCAAGGCGCAAGATCATCTGAATGGAAAAATTGTCGAAGTGGCCATGCCTGTGCGGCAAGCTCACCATGTCCTTCCTCCGGAAGCCGCGACGGGTTATTTTGGCCTGGACCCCAGGTATCCCATCCTTCTTATTTTCGGAGGCTCTCAAGGCGCCCTTGCGATGAACGAGCTCTTTGTAAAAAGCATAGAGCTGCTGAAGCCCCACAATTCCCATTTCCAAGTGATCCATATCACTGGCCAGCCTGAAGTTGTCGACACGTTTAAAGAGACCTATGCCTCTTTAAAAATAAGGGCATGCGTCAAAGGTTTTGAGACCAATATGGCGACAGCATATCAAGCTGCAAGCTTTGCTGTATGCAGGGCAGGCGCAGCGACGATCTCCGAACTGATCGCCCACGAAGTTCCGTCCATCCTCATCCCGTTTCCCTTTGCGGCAGACGACCATCAAGCTAAAAATGCGCAATTTTTCCATCACGAGGTCAAGGGAGGGGTCCATCTCCCGGAAAAAGGGCTTACCAAAGAGGTCCTGGCGATGGAAATTTATCGCTTTTTAGATCCTGCCCAGTCAACCTTAAGGCAGATGAGACAATCGATTAACACCTTTAAATCCAGTCAGGACAAGAAACAGCTATGCACACTGATCTGCGAGACATTGAATCTCAAATGAGCATTATGGAAAAAAAATACCACTTCATTGGCATCGGCGGGATCGGCATGAGCGCGCTCGCCCGTATCCTGTTACAGAGGGGCTGCCAAGTCACAGGCAGCGATCTGTCGCCCTCTGCGCTGACCGATCAACTGCAATTAGAAGGCGCCAATATTTGCATCGGCCACTCGCAGGACAATCTTAAAGACCCCAATGTCGTGATCTACAGCACGGCTGTTAACAAGGAAAATCCTGAAGTGCAGGCCGCTTGCGAAAAGCAAGTTCCCTTTCTTCATCGAGCAGAGCTCCTGAAAGAACTCATGGAGGGGTATGCCCCTTTGCTCGTCACAGGGACGCATGGAAAGACAACGACCTCCTCATTGCTTGCCCATGTGCTCATTGAAGCCGGGCTAAAGCCCTCTTACGCAGTCGGAGGGATTGTGTGCAGTCTAGGCAATAATGGCGGCCATGGCACAGGCCCCTACTTTGTCGCAGAGGCCGATGAGAGCGATGGTTCGTTTTTGAAGTACCGCCCGTTTGGGGCCATCATGACAAACATCGACAACGATCATTTGGATTTTTGGAAGAACGAAGAAGCGATCCTGGCAGGCTTTAAACAGTTTGCCGATTCGGTTGTGTCGCCTGAACACTTTTTGTGGGGAGGGGACGACGAAAAGCTGCGCTCCTTGAACCTCAAGGGGATGAGCTACGGATTTGATGAGCACAACGACTTGATCATCGAAAGCTTTCGGCAAACGGGATGGAAGATCGTCTTCGACATCTCTTTCAAAGAGAAGGTCTATAGCGATATCGAAATTCCCCTCATCGGAGGGCATAATGTCTTGAACTCTGCGGCGGTGTTCGGACTCGGACTTTGCCTAAATATCCCGGAAGCTTCCCTAAGAGCTGCCTTCAAGTCGTTCAAAGGGGTCAGCCGGCGCATGGAGAAAAAAGGGGAAGCAAACGGGATTGTCTTTTATGACGACTACGCTCACCACCCCACTGAAATCTACGCGACATTAAGGGCCGTCAAGCATGCCATCGGCAAGCATCGGCTTGTCGTTGTGTTCCAACCCCACCGCTACACAAGGACCCGGGACAGCATGGCGGAATTCGGAACAGCTTTCGACCATGCCGATGTCGTGATCTTGACCGATATCTATGCTGCGGGAGAAAAGCCCATTGAGGGTGTGACGACGGATGCCTTATATGCCAAAATCCAAGAAACCGTACCGACCGAGCTGCATTATGTTCCGCGGAAGAAGTTGGCTGCCCATTTGGCCTCCCTGCTCAAACCACAGGATGTCCTTGTAACCCTCGGGGCTGGAGACATTACGAAGTTATGCTCAGAAGTCATTCCGTTAATTGCAGCCAAGACATGAAAGCTCATAACAGCAAGTCGAAACATATTCCCCTTGTCCATGCGTTAGCTTGGATTGTCGGATCAGCTCTTCTGGTCTCGGGGACAGCGCATTTGAGCATGAAGCATTTCCTTAAGCAAAAGCTGCAGGCCCATGCTAAAGCTCCCAGCGTGATCCAGACACTGATCCAAACAGGACCTCAGCGGGAAGCCCTTAAAACAGAATACCTCGCCGAACTGCTTGGGATCTCCGCAGATTTTCCTCCGCTGGTCGCCGCCTTTAACCTTAAAGAAGCGGAAATGAAGCTGCGCGCCTGCCCCCTTATCGCGGAAGCCCAGGTCAAGCTATTGAAGCCCAGCACCCTTTACGTTGATTATACTATCCGCCAGCCCGTCGCTTGGGCAGGCGATTATGAGAATGTTGCCATCGATAAGGCCGGATACCTCTTTCCGTTCCGCCCCTTTTTCTCACCAAAAAACCTACCCGAGATCTACATGGGGCTGGGGCCGTTCGGGGCCCAGTCCGACGAAGCGGACAAGCCTGTGGCACAGTGGAACCAGCCTCTTGCCGGAAAGTATGCCGAGCTGGCGTTGAATTTACTAAACCTGATCAATGAACCCCAGGTGCAAGAGCTCTTCACCGTCAAGCGGATCGATGTGTCCAAAGCGTTTTCAGAAAGCTATGGTACCCGTGAAATCATCCTCGTCGCAGAAGACCTCATTCCGATCAGCAGCAACGGAAAAGAGGTCCAGTACCTCTTTCCCAAAATCCTCCGCCTAAGCACAAAGAACTACGCCTCGGAGCTTGGAAACTATCTGAAGCTCCGCCAGCAGCTGATCGAAAATCAGAGGGCAAGCATCAAACCCACCCCCGAAGATCATGGGATCGTCCGCCAAAAAGAGGCCATCATCGATTTCCGCATCCCTAACCTGGCCTTCATCGACGAGCAGAAGAAGACTCCTTAATAGGATCTACTTTTTGCATCTTTTGGTGTCCTTTAGCACGTGAGCTGTCTTCCTCATTTTTGAGGTCGCTTCGGTCGCTGTTGATGAGCGGGTAGGTGCGAAGGCAAGGAACCAAGGGGAGGGTATCGTTTCAATCGTCGCAGTTAGCTGATTTGTTGCTGTCTCAATGACTGAGATGGTTCCGGCATTCAGATTGGCGACATATAGCTTTTTACCATCAGGGGTTAAAACGCAGTACCAGGGGTAGTCGTCAACGCCGATGTTAGCAACAACAGTATGGGTCTTTGCATCGATGACAGAGACGCTGTTGGAATCTGAATTGGTGACATAGGCCTTGCTTCCATCCGTAGCAAATATCAAATATTGCGGAGAATAGCCAACTCCGATTGTTGTCAGCACAGCATTGGTTGCCGTATCGATGACAGTGACGTTATTGTCATTATCATTGGCGACATAGACGGTTGAGCCATTGGGGGAAAACCCAAGGCAATAGGGGGTGGCTCCCGTCTCGATCGTCGCGGAAACTGAATCGGTTGCCGTATCGATAACAGAGACATTGTTCGTCGCTGAGTTTGCGACATAGGCCTTGCTTCCATCAGGAGAGACTGCAATCCAGTAGGGACTGCTGCCGACAGGGATTATTGCGGTAACCCTGTCTGTTGCTGGATCCAACACAGCAACAGAACCTGATCCATAGATTGCAGCGTACCCTTTTTTCCCATCGGGAGTGAATGCCATGGAGCGGACGGGAGCTCCCACATCAAAAGAGGTAATGATGCCATTTGAAACTGTATCAATGACAGTGATAGTCCCATTGACATCGTTGGAAAGGTAGATCTTATTTCCATCGGGTGTGATAGCGCAGGGCATATCGACTATATTGACTGGAATCGTTGCCTTTGTTGCATAGCTGGCCGTATCGACTGCGACCACTTGATAAAGTCCCGACTCTATGAAAACTGTCCCGCCGTCATGGGTAAATACGAAGTAATCAGGAAGCTGATCAGTTTGAATCGTTGCTGAAATTCCATTAGTTGCCGTATCGATGACGGAAACACTATACATTTGATGGCTTGCTACGTAGAGCAAGTTTCCTTCGATCTGAGAGATCGCCATGAATCCCGGAGCGTTTCCCGCTTCAATGGTCGTAGCGACCGAATTGGCGGAGGTGTCGATAACAGAAATGAGGTTGGAGTCTTTGTTTCCGACATAAGCCAGCTTCCCATTGGGAGTGATCGAAAGGAAAAGGGGATTGTGTCCAAGAGGAATGGTAGCAATGACCGTATCGGTCGCCGTGTCGATGACCGTAGCATCCTTAGAATTAAAGTTGACGGTATAGGCCCTGCTTCCATCGGAAGCGATCGCAAGGCAGTGAGGGAAGGCTCCAACGCCAATGGTGGTCGCGACCTGATTGGTCCCAGTATCGATGACCGAGACATCATTAGACCCCGCGTTGGCGACGTAGACCTTGTCTCCCTTGGGAGTGATCGCAAGATAAAAGGGGAGGTCTCCGCCTGCGATGGTGGCTGCAACCTTATTGGTTGCCGTGTCGATGACAGATACTTCATTGGAGCTCTGGTTTGCGACGTAGACTTTGCTCCCATCCGGGGTTATGGCGAGGAATACAGGGTAGTGCCCTACTCGAACGGTATTTACGACTGTATCGGTCTGTGTATCAATCACCGAAACCTCATCAGAGTCGGTATTTAAGACATAGACCTTGCTCCCGTCGGGAGTGATCGCCAGGAACTCCGGGCCTAGTCCAACATTGGGAAGCGCGATGACCGTATTGGTCGCCGTATCGATGACAGAGACATTGCGGGATAGCAAGTTAGGGACATAGAGTTTGCTCCCATCCGGAGTAAACACAAGGGACTGGGGGCTCCTTCCTACACTGATCGTCGCAGTTACAGTATTGGTCGCTGCATCGATGACAGAGATGCTATTCGAGCTTTGGTTTCCGACATAAACCTTGCTTGCATCGGGACTGATCGAGAGGAACCCCGGCGTCTTTCCCACGCTAACCGTGGCAACGACGGTGTTTTTGGATACATCGATGACTGAGACGTTATTCGAGTTCTGGTTAACGACGTAGATAAAGGGAGAGGCGTCCAGCGAATGAAGCGTGAGCAATAACCCGGTAATCGTTGCAACGCAGAATTTCCAAAAAGACAGGATGTTTGAGAGGCATTTCATGTGTAACTCCGAATCGTTCAAGTTCTCTTGGGTCGGATCGATCTACACTGGCGTAAAAAAGCTAGGTGCTTTTTAGGCAGCTTAAGTTTGATCGATTGATTTATTCAAGATGTAATCGAATGATGCTCAACATAACTGGCGGTTCTTATGCTACTGACTTAAAAAAGTTGCAACATCAGCAGATTAACAATGTTTACCCGCTTAGAAATATTGACATCTTTCGTAAGCGCATAAGGCTTCTGGAAAGTTAAAGGAAATAGGGCGTTGAATATCAGTGGTTTATGTGCGTTTTATCTTTTAAGTTATTGATTGTCAGGTAACAGCATATTAGGAAAGCCGTTGGAAGGGAAAAAGAGAGCTTGCCAAAGTGAAAAGAGAGAGGGTTTACGATTTCGTTCTAATTAACTCAGAGCAAAAAAAAGCATGCCTAAAGCCTCTGAGCGGATACAGCTAGCGCTGTGTCGGTTCGCCTTCTGGCCAAAGGCATGCAAAAGAATTGTCTAGTCATTGAAAATCTGGTCTCCACTAAGGACTAAGACCAGTTCGCGGCCAAGGCCGCTTCACCTGTTCCTCACTTAAGGATTAAGACCAGTTCGCGGCCAAGGCCGCTTCACCTGTTCCTCACTGCCCAGTTCGCGACCAGGGTCGCTTCACCTACTCCTCACTGCGAAGGTCCACCGGACCTTCTCGTGTATCCGTAGCCACC
>JAFEGV010000057.1 GCA_018239665.1 Verrucomicrobiota bacterium
CTTGAACTCGAAGTTGGCAACGACCACTTCATTCCCGATCCGAAGACGGGCACCCTGCTGATGGTGGTCCGCCGCGATGCCTTGGTGAAGATTAAGGAACTTCTGCGCAAGCTCGACGTTCCTAAAAAAATGGTGCAAATCGAAGTTTTGCTCTTTGAAAAGCGTTACCAAAATCAGACCAGCTTCGGGATGAACGTATTGAAGCTGGGGTCAAAGAAAAATGGAATTCAGTGGACGTCCGATGTTGCTCCATCCGGGCCCGGCGTCCTCCAATTTTTGCTCAAAGGGAGCAGCTCGAAACATTTTCCCGCCTATGACCTTGCCTACAGCTTTTTAATGACCCAAGAAGACATCCAGCTCAATGCAGCTCCTTCGGTGATCACTGTAAACCAGACTCCGGCGCAGATCGCCATTGTTGAAGAGGTGTCGATCAACAACGGCGCAGCCCCTGTCGATACCAATAAAGGGATCGCTTTTGAAAAATCGTTCACTCGTACCCAGTACGGGATCACCATTATTTTGACTCCGACAGTGCATCTTCCCGATCAAGAAGATGAAATGGGAGAAAGCAAAGGCTTTGTGACGTTGCAGACGAACATCACGTTCGATACGCCCAAAAATCATACGAACAAGGACGACCGCCCTACAGTCGACAGGCGCCATATCGAAAATGAGGTCCGCGTCGTCGATGGACAAACGGTCATTTTGGGCGGATTGCGACGCAAAGCGACACAAGATAGCGATGAGAAGATCCCTTTCCTTGGAGAAATCCCGGGGATCGGCAAGTTATTCGGATCGACAAAGCTGACAAGCAACAACACGGAAATGTTTTTCTTCATCACGCCGACGATCGTTTTAGACCCTGAAGAGGAATTGATCCAAATCCGTACGGAGCAGCTGAAGAAAAGGCCCGGCGACATCCCAGAATTTTTAGAACGTCTGGTCGAATCTCGACAAAAAGAGAGGAAAAAATTCTTCCGCCAAAGCTTGCAGATATTTTTTGGTAATAATGACTACTAATGCAGAAGTTGACCTTCAAGAACTCGCGCAGCGCTTTGGCATCCCTTTTAGCACCGACCTGACCCATTACGCTTTTGTTAAAGAAAAGGTCCAAGTCCTCCCTTACGCTTTTGCCAAGGGGCATGCAGTCCTCCCTGTCGATGAGTGCGAAGGGAAGCTGATCGTCGCCCACCTGCGGCCTTTCGATTTAGAGGTCCTCGAGGAGGTCCGCTGTGTCGCTGGGCGGGAACTTCAAGAAATTTTAACCACTAAAAAGGCGATCGAAGAGGCGATAGAACTCTGCTATCATCAAAAAGACAACGTCGCGTCCGAGCTGATCGCCACCCTTAATTTAGAGCCTTCCCACAGTGCAGATGAAGAAGAGGGCTATGACCTATTGGAACAGCATGCCCTGTCTCCGGTCATTCAGCTTTTGAATGTGATGCTCGCAGAGGCGATCCAGCAAGGCGCTTCGGATATCCATTTTGAGCCCATGGAGAACGGCCTTGGAGTCCGGTACCGCATCGACGGCGTCCTCCAGATGCGCCACTCCCCGCCTAAAGACTACCAATCGCAGCTGATCACGCGTATCAAGGTCATGGCGCGATTGGACATCGCCGAACACCGCCTGCCCCAAGACGGGCGGATCAAGCTCAAGCTGGGAGGCCGGCAAATCGACTTTCGCGTGAGCACAGTTCCTGTTGTTTATGGAGAGAGGATCGTCTTAAGGATTTTAGATAAGAGCAATGTTCTACTCGGCCTGAATAAGATCGGGATGAGGGCTCCGACTCTTGCAGAATTTGGCAAGCAGATCCGGTTAAGCGAAGGGATTGTCTTGGTCACCGGACCAACGGGGAGCGGAAAGACCACCACACTTTACAGCGCCCTTTCGGAGATCAACTCTTCTGAAACGAACATCATGACTATCGAAGATCCCGTTGAATACAAGCTTCAGGGGATGGCCCAGATTGGGGTGAACCATAAAATCCAACTGAACTTTGCCACTGGGCTTCGCCATATCCTGCGCCAAGACCCCGATGTGATCATGATCGGGGAGATCCGCGATAAGGAAACTGCAGAGATTGCCATCCAGTCGTCGCTGACGGGACATTTGGTCCTCAGCACTCTTCACACAAACGACGCCCCTTCCGCTTTGACGCGCCTCGTCGATATGGGGATCGAGCCATACCTGCTCTCCTCATCAGTCGTCGCCGTTCTTGCCCAGCGCTTGGTCCGGATGAACTGCCCCCTTTGCACCCATAGCTATATCCCTTCCGATCAAGAACTTGCTGAGCTTAAGATCAGCCGGGACCATCTCATCGATAACAAGCTCTATAAGGGGAAAGGATGTCCTTCTTGCTACCAATCGGGATATAAAGGACGGCATGGGATCTACGAGTTGATGGTCGTCACCGGAGCGATCAAACAGCAGCTTCTCAAAAGCGCAGACGCCATGGAGCTGCAGCGCGTTGCCTTGGAAAAGGGAATGATGAGCTTGCGCCAAGAAGGGTCTCTGCTTGCAATCCAAGGGAAAACATCTTCCAGCGAAGTGCTCCGCGTGACACGCGGATGCGAAGGCGAATAGGTTCTTTACTTTAGGTTATTATGCCGCTATTCCGTTATCGAGCTGTTACTGCAGAAGGCAAGTCCTTTAATGGCGTTATCGAGGCCGACTCCCTTCCCGTCGCTAAGGAAAAGCTGCGGAAGAACCAAGTATATATCACCGAGCTGTTTGCGGTGGGAGAGAGGCGCGAGGAATTGGCCTTGCCTCCTCCCCTGCTCCTCGCGTTTACAAGGGAGCTTTCCCAGCTGTTAAAAGCGGGGCTTCCCTTATATGAGAGCCTGGTGACAATTGAAGAGAAGTACCGCCGGCATCCTAAACACCCCCTCTTTTTGGACCTATGCGATCATCTGAAAGGCGGTTCCCATCTATCTCTTGCCTTTAAGCGCTATCCTAAAACGTTCGATCAGATTTACCTCTCGATGGTCCAGGCTGCCGAGCAAAGCGGCAATCTTGCCGAGGTGTTCGATCAGCTTGCCCAACTGTTGCATCGCCAGCAGAACCTCAAAAAACAGATCTTGTCCACCCTGACCTATCCGGCCTTCTTAGGCGCATTCTGCTTTTTGATCATTTGCGCCCTGTTCTTCTTTATTATTCCTTCGATGAGAGAGCTTCTCGAAGGCAGAAGCCTGCATCCCCTGACCCAACTCGTCCTTAGCATCAGCAATTGGGCCAATCAGCACGTCCATTTTCTCCTCACCGCATTCTGCTCTTTTCCTCTTCTGTTGTGGTTTTTTCTCAAGAAGCCCAAAACCCGGCTCTATCTGCAAAAGTTAAGCTTTCAGGTCCCTTTTCTAAAAACGATCCTCCTTCATTCCAGCCTGGTCCGATTTTGCCGGACGCTGGCCATGCTGCTGGGCAGCGGCGTTCCTCTGCTTGAAGCCCTCGCCCATTCTCGCAGAATGCTGAACAACCTTCTTTTAGAACAGGTCGTCCAAGATGCTGAAAAAAAAATTGTGGAGGGGCAAAGATTGAGCACCGCCCTGCAGTCCCAAAGCCTCCTTCCCCCCTTAGTAATGAGAATGCTTGCATTAGCTGAAGAGACTGGTAAAATGAAAGAAGCTTTTCTCAACCTGTCCACTATTTATGAAGAAGAGCTAGAGAAACACCTGGGCCAGCTGACGACTTTTTTACAGCCCGTCATGCTGATGATTTTAGGAGGAATTGTCGGATTTGTCATCTTGTCGATCCTTTTGCCGCTGACAGACGTCAATTCATTTATCAACTAAACTAAGGAGACCGCAGCCATGTTGCGACGTACGAAAAAACAGACCCTGACCCTGCTGGAGATCATGATCGTGATCTTTTTAATTGGACTGATTGGGAGCGTCATCGGATATAACATGAAAGGGAGCCTGGAAGAGGGAAAAGCGTTTAAAACAGTCCGCACTGTGGAGAAGCTTCACGATATTCTGATGCTCGAGGTCGCAAAAGGATATTCCGTCGATGAGGTGCTTTCCGATATTCCCCGTTTCCTAAAAAACTCAGGTCTTGTAAAAGATCCAGATAAGCTGCTTGTTGATGGCTGGAATCAAAAATTTGACATCCATCCCGATCAGCACGGCACGGATATTTCGATTAAATCCAAAGCTCATGAGAATTACTTAAACCGCAAAAAGGCCAACCTAGGACACCACTCTAAAAATGAGGAAACAGAGTTCCAGGAGGAGTAAGCGCAGCTTTACTCTCGTAGAAATCATGATCGCCCTCTTCATCCTCGGCCTTGCAGCTGCTGGGATCGGATGGCATATTACCCGTTTGACCGGCCATCATCGATTTCAATCCGAGGCGGCCGATATCTGCCTGGCCTTTCAAGAAGCGCAGTTCGTCTCGGTCATCCACGAAACCGAGTGCGAGCTATTGATCTATCTGGAAAAAGGGCGACTGTTCTACCAGCTTAAGACGGATGAGCCTATTGCCGTCATCGATCAGACTGCAAAGCCGTTGAAAGAGGCCCGTTTCATTACGCTCAATAACGCCAAGTCCCCCCATGCCTCATTCAAAGTCCTATCCTCAGGCAGGATCGAGCCCACTGCAATTCTTGGCCTCCACCAACGCGATCCGGCCGATGCTCAGCTCCAAGGGATTTGGCTCGATTTGCAGACTCCCGTCCAGATCAAGATCATGCATGAAAAACCGCAGAAGGCAACTGCTTCCCTGCCGCAAAAACCCAGCGTAAAAATTGAATCCCCTCAGATAGATCCTAACCAAACGAGGTAGATATGTTGTTGACGTCACCTGCTTTTGATAATGGCGGTAAAATACCCAGCGAGTACACCTGCGATGGGCAGAATATCAATCCAGAGCTCAACATATCGGGGTTGGGGCCTCAGGCAAAATGCTTGGTGCTGATCATGGACGATCCAGATGTACCCGAAGTTGTTCGAAAAGACCGGATGTGGGTCCATTGGGTTGTTTTCAACATCCCTCCCAACACGTCGAGGATCCCAAAAAATTCCCAGCCTCATGGAACCCCCGGGATGAATACGGGCAATCAATTGAACTATATGGGCCCATGCCCCCCTGATAGAGAGCATCGCTATTACTTCAAGCTCTATGCGTTGGACAGCATGCTCGACCTGCCTCGCGGCGCGACCAAGTCCGATGTCGAAAAGGGGATGGAAGGCCATATTCTTGCTAAAGCGGAGCTCATGGGCCGCTATGAAAGAAGCGGACGCAAGTAACAAGTACTTTCCAAGGGCCAATGATGAGCAGCAGATGCTGCTCCTCACTGCCCGGTTCGAGCCCAAGGGTGCTTTACCTAGGTTCAGATTAAGACTAGTTCGCGGCCAAGGCCGCTTCACCTAGCTCCAGATTAAGACTAGTTCGCGGCCAAAGGAGCTTTACCTGCTATGACTGAAGACCAGTTCGCGGCCAAGGCCGCTTCACCTGCTTCTCACTGCGAAGGTTCACTGAACCTTCTCGTGTGTCCGCAGCCTTCTCGTGTGTCCGCACTCATCAAAAAAATAAGTGAATTGACAAAAAAAATCTTTAGTCCTTAAGGTGAACTTTAGATACTAAATCAACCTTTTTGGAGGAGATGATGCAGAACGCAATGTGGTTGGCCAGCATTTTTGGCCCTTTAATGGTCATTAACGGCCTGTGGATGTTGTTCTACCATGACAACATTTCCAAAATCATGACATCAATCAAAAACACGCCAGCTCTTTTTCATTGCTGCGCAATCATCAACTTGCTGCTCGGATTAGCGATCGTCAGCCAGTATAACATGTGGATGATGGCTCTGCCTGTTTTTGTAACTCTTCTAGGATGGTGGCTGATCATTCGCGGCGTCATGTCTCTTTTCGTGCCGCAAATGATGATGAAGATGATGATGGGCAAAGGCGTTAATCATAAAATGTGGGGCGTTATCGGTTTCATCTGGGGCCTTCTTCTTTGCTGGCTTGCATTTTGGATGTAATTGTATAGCGACAAAAAAGTGTAAAGCGAACCTAAGACTAAACTCTTAAGGTTCGCTTTTTTTTACCGATCTAATTTTTCTTAAAAGGCTGACTATGAGCAAAACAACCATTTCTCTGATGAGGATAGCTCCTTGCCTGCTTGCCATCGTGATCGATAATCTAGGGTTTGGACTTGTCTATCCGATGATGGCGAGCTTGCTCACAAGCCAGACAGGTCTTTTGCCTCATGCTACTTCTCAAAGCGTCGATTTTTACTTAGGCCTCAGCTATCTGCTTTACCCATTGTGCATGTTTTTCGGCGCTTCATCGCTTGGAGATCTTTCCGATCTATACGGACGAAAAAAAATCATCCTGTTGTGCATGGGGGGATTGGCCGTCAGCTTCTTTTTCATGGGACTTGGAGTCACAGCCTCTTCGCTATTTCTGATCCTTTTAGGCAGGGCGTTGTCCGGGCTTTTTGCAGGCTCTCAGCCCATTGTCCAAGCCTCCATCGTCGACCAAAGCACTCCCAAGACCAAAGCTCTGAACATGAGCCTGATCGGCCTCACGCTCTCGGTCGGTTTGATCATCGGCCCTATTATTGGAGGAGTGTTCTCAGATAGCGCTATTGCAAAATCCTTCAACTTTTCAACTCCATTTTATCTTTCCGCTGTTGTCAGCGCCCTATGCTTTGTCTGGATCATGTTCTCGTTTGAGGAGACATTTCGCAAAACTCGAGCTAAAACCCTCGATTTTCTCAGGCCTATCCGCATCTTCTTCCTCGCATTCCAAAATGCGAAGCTAAGGTCCATTTCTTTCATTTTTCTGTTGATGCAGGTAGGGTTTTCCCTCTTTTTTACGATAGCGCTCATCTACCTCAAGAAGGCATTTGGGTATGCTAATTGGGAACTGGGCATGTACAATGGCTGGATTGGAGTCAGCTTTGCCATTGGGATGTTCTTTATCGCAAGGAAGGTCGCAGGAAAATATCCTGCAGAAAAGATAGCCGCCATTTCCATGCTGGTGACGGCGGTCGGGCAGCTCTTGTTCTTTCTTCCTTTGTCCCAAGGCTGGGTGTGGGTGCTGGCCTTGCCTATCGGCGCATCCGATATGCTTGCCTATACGACCATGCTGACCTCTTTTTCCAACATTGCAGACGCCAAGTCTCAAGGTTGGGTGATGGGGATAGCAGTAGCTGTGATGTCGGTGGCTTGGGTGATCTCCGGATTCGGAACGAACTTGCTCGATGTCATGTCTGCCAACCAAATCGTTGGCATCGGCGGTGTCCTGCTCCTCTTTTCAGGCACGATGATGCTGGGCTTCGCCCGCAGGCATGCCTCATAAGAGTCTGTCAACGGGATCTCTATTTCATTTTGGAGGGGAGCTTGATCGTTTCTCCATCAACGACAAAAACGCCTTTTCCGCAATGATGGATCGTGCGAGGCCGTTTTTTGGAGGGCCTGACCCAGGCTTTGACAACTTCTAGAATGAAGATGTTGTATTTTTCAGCCATTTTCATATCGATCACTTTGCATTCAAGATTAGCATAGCAATCAGAGAGAAGAGGGGCGCTGACCTGCGAAGCTGCTTCTTGAGCTAGATGAAATTTTTCGAACTTGTCGATCTTGCCTCCGGAAACATTTCCCACTTCAACGGCTTTTTTAGCCGATTCCAAAGTCGGGATGTTAATGACGCACTCCTTAGTTTTTTTTAAGATGTCAAATGTGAAGTTTTGATCGCTGATGACGCAGGCCAAGATCGGCGGTTCAAAATCGACCATCATATGCCATGACATCGTCATGACGTTGGCCTTTCCTTTGAAGCAAGTCGTTACCATCGTGACAGGGCCCGGTTCAAGCAGTTTGTAGACTTGAGAGAGGGGGAGCATTTTTTTCTTCATATCAACCTTAGGTTTTGCGGATAATTAAAAAAATTATTTGTCAAATGGCGAGTAAAAGGGGGTGCAACGAGCCGTTGTTCATTTCACTTTGTATGCTATTTTGGGTTTTCTATAATAATTGAAACTCTTAGGAAAATTCCTGTCTTGTTGGAAAGACCTCCCTTTCATTATGATTAGCAAAAAAATCTTGTTGAGGGAAGCCATGAAATTCAAGTTTTTACCAATCCTGTTCTGTTTAAGCATCTCGATGGTGTGCGCAGCTCCTGAGCCTGTTGCTCCCGTTGCGCAAAATTTGAAACAGAGGCAGCCCCATTGGCGTCCTAAAATCGCCGAGCACTACCCGGAAGGCAATCCCCAGCGGGTCCTTTTTTATGAGCAAATTACCGAAGCTGGCGAAGTGCCTGTCAAGCAGGTCCTTTTCCATCCCAACGGCCAGGTCCATAATGAGACCGACTTGATCACGATCTCCGAGTCCGACCCAGCCTTCGCAGAGTGGAAATCGACCATTGTTCCCCATGGAATGAACGTGACCTTTTTCCCTAACGGCCAGGTTGAAAAAATCGCGTTTTACGACAGGGGGCAATTGCACGGTGAAATGAAGATCTTCTTCCAAGACGGGCAGCTTCACGGCCAATGCGGTTTCAAAGCCGGCCAGCGCCATGGACAAATGGTCTCTTACTATCAGAATGGTTCTAAAGCGGAAGAAATCTCTTATGAAGAGGGCAAGATCGTCGGCGAGGTTGTCCGTTATTTTGAAAAAGGGAGCCGAGCTGCCCTTATCCCTTACGAGAA
Organism: Verrucomicrobiota bacterium; assembly: GCA_018239665.1. Taxonomy (GTDB): domain Bacteria; phylum Chlamydiota; class Chlamydiia; order Chlamydiales; family Rhabdochlamydiaceae; genus Acherontichlamydia. The sequence continues at coordinate 8,654 of JAFEGV010000057.1, forward strand.
CGGCGTTCCTCATGGCAACGCCCTTGAATGGTATGAAGGCGGAGCTTTGAAGGCCAGCCTGCGCTATCAAAACGGCATGCTTCATTCTGATGGGAAAAATCCAGCTCTCGTGGTCTATGGCGAAGATCGATCGATCCAAGAAGTGCAGGACTATAACCAAGGCCAGCCGATCGGAACCCATCTCAAATACCATCCCAATGGAAAAGAGAGCTACAAGGTCCAGTACAAAAATGGGAAGAAGCAAGGCAAGGAACAAATTTTTGCTCAAGATGGAAAATTGCTGGGCGAAGGGGAGTTCAAAGATGGAGTTCCAATGGGCAAACATTGGAAGAACGCTCTTAATGGACGTCAAGTCTATTTGGCAGAATACGACTCCAAAGGAAACCTCCTTAAGCCGATCGTCGAGTTTTCCGAAGAAGGTGTGAAAATCGCAGAGTACCTCATCATTGCCGACCAGCGCCATGGCCACTTCCAACTCTGGTATGCCGATGGAACGCCCCGCATCGATTACAACTACGACCATGGAGCGTTTGAAGGAGAGCAAAAGGAATATTTTTCGAATGGACAGCTTAAAGTCAAGACGACCTACCATCAGAATGTCAAAGATGGCCTTTATGAAGAGTGGCATGAAAACGGAAATCCCGCAGTCCGCGCAGTGCTGATCAAGGGCGTAAAAGATGGGCTTTGCCAAGAATGGTATGAGAACGGAAAGCCAAAAATTGAAGAATTTTTCACTGACGGACAATGGAACAAGACCCGAAAGGAATGGTTTGAAAACGGGACTCTTAAATTCCAAGGCGAATTCATAGCAGGCAAGAAAGAGGGGTTGCATCGGGAATGGAGTGATGCCAATGAGATGATCATGGAGGTTCGTTACAACCAAGATCTCCCCACAGGCGTTGCAAAAGCCTGGTATGCTAAGAATAAAATTAAAGAGATCATCCATTTTGAAAATGGCAAACGCCACGGAAAAGATGAAGAGTACTATGAAAATGGCAAGCTGAAAGCTGTCGCCACCTACAAAAATGACCGCCTTGACGGCGAGGTCAAGTCCTTCTACGAAGATGGGAGCTTATGCGCCGTCAAAACGTTCCGCGACGGCCTATCCATTGGAGAGCAAAAAGAATACTTTGCCAAAGAAACCCTCGGCGCCGAGCCCGGAGTTAAAAAGCAAACGGTCCAAGTTGCCCGCCACTTTCTCTACAATGACGAAGGGCAGCTGCATGGAGAGCAAAAGACCTACTACCCGAGCGGCGCCATTCACACGGTGATCGCATATGACAACGGCGATCTGCATGGAATGAAAGCGATGTGGGCCGAGAACGGCACCTTAATGGAAGAGGCGTGGTATGAGAAAGGCAAGTTGAACGGACGGTTCTTCGAACTGGCAAAAGATGGAAAGGAGATCATCTTCCATTACAAAGATAACCGCAAAGAAGGCATTCACGAGGTTTATTATCCTTCGCACGAATATTTTGGAAAGGTGAAGGCGCTGGAGATCAACTTCGTTAACGACTTAGCGGAAGGCGAAGCCGTGGAATACCATGAATCGGGAGCTAAAGTTTCCACTACCCCCTATGTGCATGGCGTCAAAGAGGGACTCTCCCGAATTTACAATCCGAAAGGACAGCTCGTCATGGAGCTTGAATTCCGTAACGACAAGCGCAATGGCCCTGCGGTCCAATACTATCCCGATGGAAAGATCTACAGGGAAGCTCGCTTTGTCGATGACCTCGTAGACGGGGAAGAAAAGACCTATTTCGAAGATGGCAGGCTAATTAAATGCATCCCTTATAAAAACGGGCAGATCCACGGTTTATACAGAGAGTGGAACGCAGATGGAAAGCTTGTCTTCGAAGGCGAATACAGAGATGGCAAGCGCCATGGAAAGTTCAATAAATTTTATGAAGATGGCAAACCTGCGATCCTTCAAGCGTTTCTCGATGACGAGCTGCATGGCGTTAAAAAGAGCTACGACAAAGACGGCAAGCTGACCGAATCGAAATACGACAAGGGCAAAAAGCTTTCCTAAAAGGGTCGGTTAATTGCTGAACAAGGGTTGTCGCAACGATGATGCGGATAAAATATTGGATGCCTGCTCTCTTATTTGCATGCGGAGTCCTATCTGCTTCCGATGAGTGCAAGCTGGTCATTGTTCGCCATGGCGATGGCGAGCACATTAACCAGCATGTCTATAGCTCTTGGACAGAAAGCGAAGGAGGAGTCGATCATTCTCTTACAGAGAAAGGCAAACAAGAGGTTGCTGAAACGGCCCGTCAGCTTTTAGCGCAGGGAATCAGCAAAGAAACTGTCGCGTTGGTCTTGGTATCTCCTCTGCGCAGAACACGGCAGACAGCGCAGATCCTTGTTGAGCAAGGGGTCTGTTCTGAACAAGCAGTCCAGATTGAGCACCTCATCCGTGAACCTGTCGCCCAAGATTGGGAAGGCGGCCCCACCCCTCCCAAGCAGCCCAATGAAATCCGATGGAAGGCTGTCGTCAGCGCTTCCGCTCAGCATGGCGGCGAGACTCCGGAAGCGATTCAATTGCGGTTGGAAAAGGTCCTCATGAACCTGTCAGAGCGGGATCCTTCAAAAGGGCATGTGATCCTTGTCACGCATGGCTATCCGAGCATGGTTCTTTTGGAAATGTTGGGAGAGCCTAATCTGATGCTTGGGACAGCTGAAGCAAAAGTTCTTCCTTTGCCCCTCTTGCAGCATCAATCCCCATAATATTCTGTTAACAGCTTCTAAGAGATTATCCGTGCAAATCAATTTACATTCCGACCATCTCTACAAAGATTGGAAAATCGCTTCGCAAGAGCTGTTGTCCAATTCAAATGGAAGAGAGTATAAAATCGTCTATGAAAAAGATCAGGACATATTGGAAAGGATTTGTAAATTGGTCATTGGCATTTTTCTCATCGCTTGCACATTGGGGCATGCAGCATTTTTTAATCAATTTCCAGAAAGGTTTAATGAGGCATTTCAAACAAAGCTGATTGATGAAGCGACTTCTACGCAGAGCTTAGAGAGTTATATATTAGAAAAGATCGATCGATGTCCCTGCGTTCAGAGATTATATGCTGAGGCATTGGCTGAGCTGCAAGCTCAAACAGGACACACCAGTCTGGGCATTCGATTTCATTCATCAAATTCAAGTGTTTTTCCAGAGGGAAGCCGTGGACTTGCCAATTTTTCTACCGGTCATGTTGAGCTTCAATTTGGGATTGAAGAAGATGAGCTTACCGCTATTTTCATTTTTGAATTAACCAACTTCAAACAAGTGCGTCGTTTTTATGAAATAAATGCACGGCTTCATTCGGGCCAATTTTCCACTGCAGATGAATACGCAATGGAATGCGAGCGCGTTGAATATGAAGGCATTCATATGCATCATAGGATTGTTCAAGAGGCGATCTCAACAAATCTGTGGAACTCGAATTTGGATATCTATCATAGCGGTTTGCAAAATGAGTACGCCACATTTGAGGATTACTGGAATCATGAGAGAAACGGGCCTCACGTCAATTATCATCGTGAAAGCTTTTATCGAGTTTATGGCCGCCAAGCCGCTACTGTTTAAAAGCTGACCACTAAGCAGGGCTATGGTTATGATTTTCTCAGCTGATGCAGAACCGATTGGCTGAACTGCCGGCTGTTGACCAAGCGCAAATTAGAACCGCTCATCTGCTCCGGTTTCAGTTGGGGCGGAGCGCCTTCCTCGGCAAAGACGATCGCATGATCCTTGAGAAGATCAAGGGATTCCAATAAGGACAAAATTTTCGGGATCAGGGATTTTTCAGCGGAAGCCGCATAAGGCGGATCGATATAGGCCACGTCAAATTTTCGACCAGATTTACCGAGCTTTTCAAGGGCAACGAAGACATCTGCTGCAAACAGTTCGCACTGGTCTTCGACATGAAAGCCTTTGATGTTCTCGTCGATGCAGCGGAGGGCGTACCTGTCTTTATCGACAAAAGTCGCATGCTTGGCCCCTCTGCTGATCGCTTCGAGCCCCATGGCTCCAGCTCCTGCAAATAAATCGAGGAATTCCGTATCGACGATCTCATCTTGGAGAATATCGAACACAGCCTTTCGCAATACGGCAAGGGAAGGGCGCGTTTGGGGGCCTTTTGGAGTTTTAAGAGGACGATTGCGGAATGTGCCGCCGATGATGCGCAGGCTCATTCAAACGCAATCTCCGTGCGATTTGTCTTTAAGATCTCTTTGGCGTCTTTAAGGTGGGCGTTCTTGCCTTCTTTCAAAAATTTGGAATAGCAGAGGTTTGCCTTTTGCGCTTTCCATTGCTTTTCCAGGCTGCGCGTTCCTTTTTCACCTTCAATAAAGGAAACGTTTTTCTTGATCGCGATCCATTCTTCGCCATGCCGCCCTTGGACGATCAGGTCGAAATTGCAAGGCTCGTCGATATAGCCATAGATCATGTAAGGCTGGCCTGCGTAAAGGGAAGGAAGATGGCTTGAAGCGGGATAGAACTCGATATGCGCATTCGGGTATTGCGGAACGGCTGCAATCATCAG
>JAFEGV010000058.1 GCA_018239665.1 Verrucomicrobiota bacterium
TTGGAGCGCAAGCGCATCAGTATGTAAAGAAGGTCTTTTTTGATGCCAATGTGAAAAAAAGTGACGATGTTAAGAACTTCGACGGATTGCCAATATCCCTAGGAGTCCGGAGTATTCGTGAGATGATTAACAATTTAAATGGCCAAGCTAACTTCATAACAATATGCGGCCATGGCGGTCCAGGTGTTCAAGGGTTGGGAAGCAAGAGAAACTACGAGTATACTCCCGGTCTTGACTTTTGCGTTGACGCGCTTGACGATGTCGGCAATGAAATCAATCTTCTCTACAATTATTTGTTGCCTAATCCTGTTCCAGGTGCAGTACGACCTTCTCCGGTTGTATTTCTTGCAGGCTGCTCAGTTGGCGAAGGTGAGGACGGAACAAGACTCCTCAGGCAATTAAGTGCAAGAATGCCTGAGGTGCTTATCGTAGCCAGCGGAGATAAGCTTACCTATAAAAAAAATCGCATGAGCGTTCAAATCAGTAAGTTATGGAAGGCTAAGCCTTCTACTAACCCCATTGATTTCAAGTATGCTTTTAATGGAAGACTCGTACAGGTCCAAAATATACAGGATCGAACGGGTCATGATTCAGGAAGCCTAGAGCAAGAGCTGACGCAATTTAACTAGTTCTAAAGTTTATAGCTCAAGGTGCATTTTCTCTAAGAGACTGCTAATGGTCTCTTAGAGACTATTCCTTAGATCGATTGGAATAGTTCAAGCTTCGGGAATTAAATAAGCATCTGTTGACATTAATCTTTTTCCCGCTCGTTTTAAATTCAATTTATTCATTTTTTAATAATTAATTTATATACATTTCTGATTTGTTGAGTTTAATTGCCAGTCTTGGTTATCATTTTATTAGATTTTTTAATTGAACGTTAATTTTTTGGTTATTTATGGCCGTTGACTTAAGAGCTAATTTTTATTTGAATGATAGCGCTCCTGCTACGTTACAACCTCTATTGACAGGGGACCTTGCCGTTGCGAACCGAGCCCTGCTGTCTCCAATTGATACAGACTCTGAAGTGCATGAATATGTAAAAAGAGTTTTTTTTGATGCCAATGCCGCGAGCAATATGAAGGACGACGTTGCGAATTTCAAGGGATTAGCGATATCTACAGGAGTAAGAAATGTGCACGAGATGGCTAAACATTTAAAAGGCCATGCCAATTTCGTTACACTTTGCGGTCATGGAGGTCCAGGATTTCAAGGATTGGGAAGTGGAGGAAGAGAGGGATATTGGAAGGGGTACGATATTTGCGTTGGCGAGCTAATGGATATTGATGAAGAGATCTCTCTGTTGTATCAGTTTTTAACAGTCGGGCGGCAATCAGCGGGACAGCCGGCCCCGGTTCTCTTTCTAGCCGGTTGCCAAGTTGCTTCGGGCCGTGAGGGCTCCACGCTTCTTAAACAATTAAGCGCAAAGATGCCAAATGTTCTTGTCGTCGCAAGCGAAGATCCTCTTACCTACAGAAAATGCTCGACCGTCGTTAAAATCAGTAAATTAGTTAAGGGCCATTCGAGCCAGATGCCGATTGAGTTCAAGTTTGCTCTTAATGGAAGAAAAATAGAGATGGAAGATGTACAAGCTAGGACTGGGCATGACGAAGCTAGGCTAGAACAAGAACTCACGGAATATAGCAAAAATTAATTTACTTAAATCCAAACAAAAAAATAGTTGATTCCAAGGTCGCTAAGCAGCAAATTTCTCCTTCACGGAGTTGCCAAGCGCTGCTTCATATCGTGGCCTATCCTCAAGTGCCGATTGTCAAAATCTCTTCAGATGGGGTATACTGAAGCACTAAAATTCAATTTTTAACCTCTTTCCCTCTGAAAGGGATCAAACGGGTTTATGGGAACACAAGAACTTCTCGACAGTCGAGCCGACTATAAGTACGGCTTTGTCACGGACATTGAATCGGAGACCTTTCCTAAAGGGCTGACCGAAGAGACTGTGCGTGCGATCTCCGCTAAGAAAAACGAACCGGCCTTCCTTCTAGAATTCCGACTAAAGGCGTTTGCGAAATGGAAAGAGATGGAGCCCCCGTCTTGGGCGAACGTTTCCCATCCTCCGATCGATTTTCAAGACATCAGCTACTATTCTGCGCCAAAGAAGCCTCAGTCGCTGACCAGCTTGAACGATGTCGATCCCGAACTGTTAAAGACATTTGAAAGGCTGGGAATCCCTCTTGACGAGCAGAAACGGCTGACGAACGTTGCCGTGGACGTTGTGTTTGATTCGGTGTCTTTAGGAACGACCTTCCACAAGACGCTCAAAGATGCCGGCGTTGTGCTTTGCTCCATTTCTGAAGCTGTCAGGCTTTATCCCGAGTTGGTCGAAAAGTATTTAGGCAGCGTTGTGCCGATCGGCGACAACTATTACACGGCGCTTAACTCGGCTGTCTTTTCCGATGGTTCCTTCGTCCATATCCCTAAAGGCGTCAGAAGCCCGATCGAGCTGTCGACCTATTTCCGGATCAATGAACGCAATAGCGGCCAATTCGAAAGGACGCTGATCATCGCAGAAGAAGATTCGTATGTCAGCTACCTGGAAGGCTGCACGGCCCCGGCCTATGACCAAAATCAGCTGCATGCCGCTGTCGTCGAGTTGATCGCGCTAGACCGCGCCGAGATCAAGTATGCAACGGTCCAAAACTGGTATGCAGGCGATCCGAAAACAGGAAAAGGCGGGATCTACAACTTTGTGACCAAGCGGGGAAGATGCCAGGGCTTCCGATCGAAGATCTCATGGACGCAAGTGGAAGCGGGCGCTGCGATCACGTGGAAATATCCAAGCTGCATTTTGCAAGGGGATGAATCTGTCGGCGAGTTTTATTCCGTCGCGCTGACCAATGGGATGATGCAGGCGGACACGGGAACGAAGATGATCCATTTGGGAAAAAATACCCGGTCGACCATTGTCTCCAAAGGGATTTCCGCAGACCAATCTCACAACACATACCGAGGGCTTGTCAAAATCGCTCCGAAAGCTTCCAACGCGCGGAACTACACGCAATGCGATTCGATGCTCATTGGCAGCAAGTGCTCTGCCAACACGTTCCCTTACGTCGAAGTGGGCAATGCGACATCTCAGGTCGAGCACGAGGCCTCCACATCAAAAATGAACGAAGAGCAGTTGTTTTATTTAGAGAGCCGCGGGATATCGCGCGAAGACGCGATCCACATGATCGTGAACGGCTTTTGTAAAGAGGTGATCCGCGAGCTTCCGCTTGAATTTGCCGTCGAGGCGCAGAAGCTGCTCACGTTAAAACTAGAAAACTCCGTAGGTTGAGGAAAATAAGTCATGTTAGAGATGATCGATGTCCATGCAGCAATTGAGCAAAAGGGGATCTTGAAGGGGATCAACCTCAAGGTCGGCCCCGGCGAGGTCCATGCGATCATGGGCCCCAATGGCGCTGGAAAATCCACGCTTGCTAAAATTTTAGCGGGAGATCCTTCTTACGATGTGACATCGGGCAAGGTTCTGTGGCAAGGCGAGGACATCGCAGAGCTTGCGCCCGATGAGCGTGCGCACTTGGGCATCTTTATGGGCTTCCAGTACCCCGTTGAAATTCCGGGGATTTCCAACTTTCAGTTCTTGCATGCCGCCCTTAACGCAAAGCGCAAAGCTTGCGGGAAGGATCCTCTTTCCGAACCAGATTTCAGCGCCCTTCTCGATGAAAAAATGACACTTGTCAACGTGCGCCAGGAATTTAAGTTCCGCAACGTCAACGAAGGCTTTTCCGGCGGAGAAAAAAAACGGAATGAAATTTTGCAGATGGCCGTCTTAGAGCCAAAGCTTGCCGTGCTTGACGAGACCGACTCAGGATTGGACATCGATGCCATGCGGATTGTGGCCGATGGGATCAACCGGTTCCGCCAGCGTGACAATGCCCTTGTCCTCATCACCCACTACCAGCGCCTTCTGGACTACGTCCGTCCCGACTTTGTCCATGTCGTCGTCGATGGAAAAATTGTCATGTCGGGAGGAGCCGACCTAGCTCTTGAGCTCGAGAAAAAGGGATATGACTGGCTCATCGATTCTCCAGAACAGGAACCTGCTCTATGCTAGCGCACTTAAAGGAGCAATTTGCTCTGCTGCAATCCCACGTCGCGCTGAGCGCCTTGCGTGAAAAGGGTTGGCGACAATTCGAAACTTTGGGGATGCCTTCAAAAAAACATGAGGCGTACCGCTATCTTCCATTGAGCCGTCTTTGTCAGCAGAACTTCACGCTTGCTCATGATGCGCCGGTTTCGAAGCAAGAGATTGCAAAAGCTGTCGATCCCGTTGCAAAGCATTCCCACATCGTCTTCGTCAACGGCTTTTTCCGGCCCGATTTAAGCGATGTTTCCGCGCTGGGAGCCCAAGTGCAGCTGATGGCGTTATCGGATGCGATGCGCTCGCACGGCTCATTTTTAAATAACCGCTTGAGCAAAGCGATCGCTGAAGAAAAAGATCCGTTTGCAGCGTTGAATGCCGCGGTGCATGGCGAAGGGATCTTCTTATATGTCCCTCCCAAAATCGTGCTTAATGATCCGATCCAGTGCATTTATGTCCATGCGCATGAAAACGAAGAGATGCTTTCATCGCCGCGCCTGCATCTGTTTCTTGGCAAAGATGCCGATGTCAAGTGGATCACCACATCTTTAGGATCCGGCAATGTGAACGGCATTCTCGATGCCGCATTGGAAGAGGGAGCTCATTTGCGCCTGTTCAATCAAATCGCGCCCTCTCAAGACCGCTGGCATTTTGAATCGGTGCGCGCCACCCTGAAAAAGGGGAGCCGTTTGCACAGCGTCAGCACCTCTTCGGGCAAAGGGTGCGCAAGGCAGGATTACCGCGTTCTGTTAGCAGGAGAAGGGGCTGAAGCGCAGCTGCTCGGGTTGACCGCGCTGCAAGACAAAGCGCAGTCCCATGCGCATCTGCTTGTCGAGCACGCAGCGCCTCATACGCAATCGATGCAGCGCTTTAAAACTCTTTTGGACAACATTTCCCAATCCAGCTTCGAGGGTAAAATTTTCGTGCGCAAAGAAGCGCAAAAGACCCAGGCCTACCAGCTGAACAACAATTTATTGCTCGACGATCGGGCCATTGCCAACAGCAAGCCCAACCTGGAAATTTTTGCCGACGATGTCAAAGCTTCGCATGGAGTGACCGTATCTCAGCTCGATAGCGCGCTTCTCTTTTATCTGAAGACGCGAGGGATCTCAGAACATCTGGCAAAAAATCTCCTCACGGCGGGCTTTTGCCAAGAAATATTGCAAGAAATTCCTTATCCTTTTCTTGCCCAAGAAATCCAAATGCAGTTAAATGCTCCCCTCAATCAAAAGGGATGTTAAATTGTGGCCGACACGACTGAGTACAACGTCAGAAAGATCCGTCAGCAATTTCCGATGCTTCATCAAAAGATGCACGGCAAGCCTTTTATCTATTTAGATTCAGCGGCGACAGCCCAAAAGCCTGCGTCCGTGATCGACACGATGAACCGTTTTTATTCAGAGCAATATGCCACGGTGCATCGCGCAGTCTATGACTTTGCTTCGCAGGCAACCGATCGGCATCATGCCGTGCGCAACCGCGTGAAGAAGTTCCTCAATGCCGCATTTCCCGAAGAGATCGTTTTCACCAAAGGAACAACGGACGGGATCAATTTGGTGGCCCAGTCCTTTTCTAAAGCCTTTATAGAAAAAGGGGACGAGATTCTGATCTCCGTGATGGAGCACCACTCGAACATTGTTCCCTGGCAAATGGTGTGCAAGGAAAGGGGCGCCGTCCTCAAGTTTATTCCCATCAGCGATCGCGGAGAGCTGATCTTCGAAGAGTTCGAAAAGCTCTTAACTGAAAAAACTAAGCTCGTCAGCATCGCGCACATTTCGAATTCGACAGGGACGATCAATCCTGTCGAAGAGATCATCAAGCGCGCCCATGCGCGCGGAGCTAAAGTCTTAATCGACGGAGCGCAGAGCGCGCCCCACTTTCCTGTCGATGTGCAAAAGCTCGGAGTCGATTTCTACGTCTTTTCCGGACACAAGGCTTATGGTCCCACAGGGATCGGCGTCCTTTACGGGAAAAAGAGCCTGCTCGAAAAGATGCCTCCTTATCAGGGAGGCGGGGACATGATCGAAGAGGTGGCCCTCGAAGGGTCAACCTATCAGCACCCTCCGATGCGCTTTGAAGCGGGCACTCCTCCTATTGCCGAAGTCATGGGTCTTGGCGAAGCGATCGATTACATTGAAATGATCGGCAGAGACAAGATTGCAGCATGGGAGCAGGACCTGCTCGAATATGCAACCCAGAAGATGCAAGGAGTCAGAGGACTGAAGATCATGGGAACAGCGCCGCATAAAGCCGCAATCATCAGTTTTCAGATCAAAGACTTGCATCCCCTCGATATGGGGACGCTATTGGATTTGCGCGGCATAGCGGTCCGGACGGGGCATCTCTGCGCCCAGCCGACGCTCAAGCATTTCGGAGTCGGGCAGATTGCTAGAGCCTCCTTTGCCCTCTATAACACCCGCGAGGAGATCGACCTTTTTGTCGAGGCCCTCGAAGAGGTTTCCCTGCTCTTGCGGCCTACTCTCTCTTATTAAAAGTTTTCTTTTCTTTTTCGGTTTAATTTTCAAATTGTTCTGGAAAAAATTATTTTTAATTTATTTTAATTTGGTTTTCGCGTAAAATGTTTCCGTTATTTTATGAAAATTTCATCCTAGCTTAAAAAGAGTTCATTTATGGCATGTCGTTCTGTCAGTGTTAGTAGCGAGCAAAAGCCCGTATTCGGTTCCTATTTTCATCAGGATTTAGCAGTCCAAAAGGGCCTGAAGGCTAAGTATTTTTCTGGAAGTAAAGAGTGTCACGTTCTTCTTGACGCCTTTTTTCATTCTTTAAAAGAAAAAGACCCTCTTGCTGTTATCAACCGTTCTTCTAGCGGGGGCACCGGCTTCACTTTTCTCGGCCAGGTTCCTTCCCATGCTCTTTCAGAAGAAGTCCCAAATCAAAGGATCGGGCTTGTGATCAAATGGCAACAAGAAGGGCAGTGCAACGTTGAGCGAATTGGCGCTATGTTTTACCAAGCGCTTGGCTTACCTGCGCCGGCAACCTATCTGATCGATCCAAAACTTGCCATTCGACTGGGCCCATTTGGCGAAAAAAAATGTCCTGCAATGGGAGACTCGTATAAGTCACTTACCTTGATTGGAATGCCTCTTCTGGACGCCAACAATTTCAAAGAAGCCTCCAAATCGAAGCTCAAGCATCTTTCTTGCGAGGATCAACAGGCGATGCTCCAAAAATTTGGAGAAATTGCCCTCTTAGACCTCATTTTAGGCAACGATGACCGATTTATCTCCTTTACCGACGATGTCGAGAATCCTTTTAAGGTTACGAGCAGCTTTAATTCCGGCAACGTCATGATGGAATTTGAAGAGTTTGAAGGGAAGGTTCAAAAGCTTGTCGATGTTTATCCAATTGACAATTGCACATTAGATCTGGCGGATAAAAAGAAATATGTTTCCGGTTCTGAAGAGGACTTAGGATTTGGCTTTTTCGAAGATAATTTATCAACCTCGCCGCCTGCTTCCCCCTCATCTGAAGGCGTGTCTCCTCAATTGATTTCTCAACCTGTGGATTTGGTCGATCCGGAAATTCAGTTTAAAGAAAAAATTGTTCGATTGAATAAGGTTTGCTGTCGTTTAATTAGTGATTTAGATTGCGTTGCAAAACATGTTCAGAATAACATTGCTAAAGATTTAAGCGAGCGCACGACCGATTTGGGAGAATATCAGGAATTTATCGACATGGTTCCGGAGCATCTCATCATAGGAATGAAGCAGGCTTTGGAAAAAGTTAGAAAGTTTGATTGCGGTTCGTTCGTACAGCAATTTGATGCAGAAGAGCTTGATCCATTCTCAAGGAGAGCTTTAGATCTGATCAAATTGAATGTAGCTAGTGTCCAATAACTCGGTAATTAACCCAGGTGTTTTTATGAGCTTTACTATCACTTTGGCAACACATGAAGATCGGCAACGGCAACTTCGGCTTTTGTCTCAGTGGGGAGCAGGAGAGAACCAATCACCTATCCCTTCTGAAGCTCTTTCGGAGATGGATATTGTCAACATCCAATTATTCACGAGAACTGTTCAATGGTGTTTGCGGCAGGATGATGCGGATTCTCGAGTTGCTTTAGAAACGATTTGCGAACAGATTATCGATTGCCCCAACGTTCTAGCGAATGTTCAATACTTTCTTCCGCTGATATCAGAATATCTCCATGTTCAAGACAGAAGCACTAATGCACGAGAGCATCTGATTAATCTGACCGAGAGGTCATTAGAGGTCCTTTCAAAACTGAATTAAGCGGGCGTTAAAGGCGCGCTTATCAAGTGTGTTTTCCTTTGACTTGTTTAAAAGGAAAACAGCACCGACAATGTGCCTCCCGTCAAAGAGAGGTCTCCCTGGTTCTCAATGATCTGAGGCATCGGAGCTACTTCGAGGACATGCAAGAATTGGTTCTGGGCAAAGAAGATCTGGTACTCATAAGCTAGTTTCACCGATAGCCCATACCGGTTGTTCAAGAAGCCGTAGTCCCAGCCGATCCCCATTTGCATGGCGATCAGAGATGTGATCTGGCGGAACTCATTTTCAATCGATTCATTGCCTGATATCACCACGAAGGCATTTGAAAAGAACTTTTCCTTTCTTTCCAGCTCAAACTTTCCATAGTAGAGGCCAAGGTGCGTTGTATTAAAGATGCTGAATCCTTGGCCAAAGCAAAAACGGGTGTTCAGTCCGCCGCGGATCCCAATCCCTTTGTAATCGTTCTCAAGTTTGGAATGGCTGAATCCTTGGAAAATGGCCACATTGCTGCGGGAGTGCAAGTGTTGATCGATCCAAACTCCAGAAAGTCCAATTGCCGGCTCCAAAATGAAATAGCGCCCAGTATAAAATGCTCGTGAGAGCATGAGGTCGGCCTGATTGAAAAACAGCTTCCACTTCGCCTTGATTCGATTAAGAAATCCTGCTGTTTCTAGAAAAAACTGATCGGACCATAGCGGCATGAAACCTCTATCTCCAGATGTGAAGCCATGATCTTGAGCTTTTGTGTTAAAATGGGTCCATGTCGCTAAGATGCGCCAATCATCGCGGTGGAATTGGAATCCTCCGTGCACGCGCACGCCAAAGTCCCAATCGAAGTCAAATTCTTTGACATGGTACCTTTGGACAAATTCAGGGGGAGGCAAAAATTGTTGGAGAGGATCGCTGATCTCTATTGCATAGGGGATCCCATTCTCTCGGGCCTGCCAGTAGAGCACGTCTGCCCCGATGACCACTCCGTATGTTTTAGCAGCTCCTGGATTGTACCTTATCCCGTGCTTCTCCTGTTTTTCCAGTTTGCAGAGGCGGTTTTCCAAATTGTCAAAAGCAACTTCCTCTTCGCAATACGACATGCTGAAATGAGAAAGTATGCTGAGTAGAACAGAGATCCCGAAAGTGGTAAAACGCATGTTTATGAACATTTTGTGCTCTTTTTAAAAATCAACGCGTAAAGAAGCTGTCCAGCCTTGCAGGGATAGGTCGCCTAAATTGGAGCCGATGTTGGACATGAAGGCGGTATAATAAACTCTGTCGAATTGGTTCTGTCCAAAATAGAGATGCTGTTCGTAGCCGCCGCGAATGCTCAAATGGTATTGGTCATGGGCAAGCATGATATCCCAGCCAATTCCAATGGCTATATCGGTAATGGCGCGCACCTGGTGGAAATCGTGGTGCGCTTTATTGCTAAAGGGTGAGTTCGGAATAAACTCGCTTCTGCGGATCTCAAACTCTCCAAAAAGAAGGGAAATGGCTGCAGATCCGTAAATGCAGAAGCCTCTTCCAAAAACCCACTGGGTATCAATGCCGGCTTTTGGGCCGACTCCCCAGTAATCGTTTTTCAACTTGATGTCATCTGCTGCAAACCCTGATCCAACTTCCAAAATAATGGGTCTATAGACGACGTGGTAATGCTGATCGATAAAGCCGGTGCGGATTCCCATTGAGGGACGGAAGTTGAGCCATTTGCCAACAGTGTATTCTCTTCCGAGTTCAACATCGATGATATTGAGGTTCAACCTGAGGCGGGCGTTGGCATTGAGTGCGTACCGGGTTTGGTTTGAACCAGGACTAAAGAAGCCCCACGTAGGGAAAAGACCCTCTCCATCTGCAGTGTGGGAATGTCCTTCAGCGTCTGTGTTGTAGTGGGTCCAATAGGCATAGAGGTCCCAGGAATCGTGAGGAATGTTATAACCGATTCCAGCCCTGAATCCGATGTGGTAGTCGAAATCGAGGTTTTGGTAGTCGAACTTTTCATTCCCCGCTGAAAATGTCGGATCGTTGGACTTAACGGCATATTCCAGCCCATTTTCCTCTGCCTGAAGATAGAGGAACTCTCCGGTTAGGAATAGGTTGTATCCTTTGACGACTTCAGCGCGTGACGAAGAGTTATAGATTTTCCCTTCTTTGACTTTATTTTCCAGAGCGGTGAGCCGATCATTGAAATTATGGATTTGGTTTTCATCTTGGGCAAAGCCTTGCATTGTTGCAGCCAAAAGCGCCAAGAAGAAGGTACAGCGTGAAGGGTAATGAGCGAAGTGTTGTCTGAAACGAATCCCCATTGCAAGCGCCTCCATAACCAACATAAACATGTTTTGGATCAACAATATGAAAAAGGGATAAATTTTTTAAATGAAAATAGGCATCGCGGCTGCAAATATAGGAGAAGATTCGGAGAATCTTCGCAGTGAGGAGCAGGAGAAGCGATCTTGGTCGCGAACTGGTCTTAGTTCTAAGTAAGGGCTAAAGTGAAACAACTGCAAAAAAAAAGCCTCCTGCCGAACCGGCAGGAGGCGCTAAGAAAAGCGATTAGAAATCCAAACGAGCGGACAATGTCCAACCTTGGAGAGTCAGATCTCCTTGGTTGCCAATGAAGTTGCCAATGGCAACGTCATCGACGAATCGGATGAATTGGTTCTGGCTGAAGTAGATGTGGTGTTCCCATCCTGCTTGAATGCGGAAGTGGACGCGCTCATCATCTGTCCAAGAATCGAAACGGATTCCCAGCGCTAGATCGGCAATCGCACGTGTCGTGCGGTATGACCAATCCATGTCGACCCAATCAAATTCAACTCCAAAGCTAAGCTCGTCTTCGCGGTCTGGCTCATGGAACCCATAAAGGAATGCGAACCCTGCATCGCCATAGATGCTCCATCCGCCGCCAAGGCCCCATTGCGTATTGATCCCCGATTCAAGGCCAATGCCCCAGAAATTGGTTTTCATTTCGATTTCGTCATCAATGCCGGATGAGAAGCTTCCTGTAGCAGTGCTCAAGCGGTTATAATGGATGTTGATGTGCTGGCGGACCCAAGCTGTGCGGAGTCCGACATGAGGTCTCAATGTGAGCCACTTGCTGACGTAGTATTCACGTCCAAGGTCCAGATCGATCTGGTTCAGGTTCATGGCCCAATGGGCTTTTGTCTTTTGAAATGGGCCTGCGCCGATTGCTGGATTGAGGCCGATGCGTTCCTCTGGATGGGTAAGCGTTGGCCATAGGACTTCATCTTCGTCGGTCTTTTCACGCTTATTGGCTTCTGTATTGAAGTGGAGCCATGTTGCAACAATGTCCCAGCCATCGTGCGCTGTGTTGTAACCGAGTCCGACGCGGCATCCAAAGTTCCAATCCCATTCGAGCCCTTCTGCTGTAGCATCATGGAGGTCGGTGTTGAAGCCTTCATTTTCGATGAAAATAGGCATTCCGTCTTCGTGAGCTTGCCAGTAAAGCAGGTCGCCGGTAATGAACAGATCGGCGCCATTTTTAATTTGCGGACGCGCTGATGGATTGATGACGCCTGTTGCGCCGCGCCGTTGCTCAAGAGAGGAAACGCGGTTTTCTAAGTTGCGCATTTGCGCATTGTCGGCATCAGCAAATGAGAGGCTGGTGAAAGCGACAAGTGATGCGGTTGTTGAAAGAAAGTACTTTAAAAAAGTGTGATTCATAGTGTTCCAAGGTTCTAAAATAAGAGGGCATAAGGCTTAGGGCCAAGCGATTGGCCCTAAGCTGTGGATTTATTGATCCAATTAAAAGTCAAATCGGGCAGAAAGCGTCCAGCCTTGGAAGGTCAGGTCGCCTTGGTTTGCAACAAAGTCGCCAATGGCAACATCATCGACAAAGCGTGGGAATTGGTTTTGTGAAAAATAGATGTGGTGTTCCCATCCCGCTTGAATTCCAAAATGGAACCGGTCTTTATCAAACATCGTGTCCCAGCGCAAGCCGAGTTGAAGATCTCCAACTGCACGAGAGACTCGGTAGCTGTAGTCCATGTCAACCCACTCGAACTCGGTGCCATTGGCAAGCTCATCTTCTCGATCTAGCTCGTGGAATCCGTAGAGGATTGCAAATGCTGCATTTCCATAAATGCTCCAGCCGCCGCCTAAGCCCCATTGCGTGTCCAGGCCAGCTGCAATGCCAACTCCCCAGAAATGGTTCTTCAATTCCACTTCGTAGTCTTGTCCGGATACGCCTTGGAAGCGATTGTAATGGACTTCGAGCTTTTGATGGATCCAGTCTGTGCGCAGACCAAAGTGAGGTCGGAGGGTGAGCCATTTGCTCACGAAGAACTCGCGTCCCATTTCCAAATCGATCTGGTTAAGCTGCAGTTTCCAATGCGCATGGGCTTTTGTGTATGGGCCTTCTCCAAGAAACTT
>JAFEGV010000059.1 GCA_018239665.1 Verrucomicrobiota bacterium
CGGAGGCAAGACCCACTCGACACTTCTTCACGCCTGGAAGAAGATCGCAGGCCAGGTTGAAACGGATGAGACCCTCCGCCGCCAAATCGACATGGCCCGCCGCAACCTCGAGTCCTGAAATATGGACCGCCTTCGAAACTTCACCCCTCTTCTTTTCTGAAAACTTGCGCCGACGTCGAAGGAGCCCCTATTGACTAATAGGGGTGATGCAGACGGTTGAAAAAGCTGGGATGCCAACAAAGCTGAAAACCAATTTTTGAGTTTACTTGGGTATAAACTCCTGCTATAAAAAAGTTAGATGCTTAAACTTAAGGGGCGGGCATATGTTCAAAAAATATTCCAAAGGTTTTTCCGATGCTGAAACCAATTCTCCTCAACATCCGCAAGAGGAACTCCCCTTTCGTCCCCACTCTCCCTTCTCAACAGATCTCATGAACGCTTTTTCGATTCGTGAAAACCAATCTCTGCAAGAAGAAACTGGATCTGATGGAGAAGAAGAGCCTGAGACAATCATCTCCAGCCAGGTCAACATAAAAGGGACGATGTCCTTTCAGAAGCTGTTGCGCATCGACGGGACGTTTGAAGGGGAATTGATCTCTTCGGGCAACCTGATCGTCGGCCCTACCGGATCGGTCAAGGCCAACATCAACTTAGACTCAGCGTTCATTTCAGGAAAAGTCGTCGGCGACATCACCGTGAAAACGCGCCTTGTCCTGCGCGGAAGAGCGGAAGTTCGCGGCAATGTGACAGCCCCGCTTGTCAGCATGGACGAAGGGGTATCGATCATCGGACAGCTCAACGTTGCGCCGCTATCAGCAGCTCCCCAAGAAGAGGAATCTCCGATCGATTACGATTAAGCTATCTCAAGCCTTTCTGCTGTCTGGCTTTTATACACAAACAACATGAAAAATCGGTTTTTGGCAGCGTCGGACAGCCAATGACTTTGAAACCTGCCTGCATCGCCCAACTTATTCAAGTTGGACTGCTTCGGCATCGGCTTCGCCTGGCTCAAACTCAAGGCGCCTCCTTGCCAAATTCTCGATTTTTCATGTTGTTTGTGTATAACTCGTTGGGCGTGGGCCAAACATCACACCGGCTAACGGAAGCAGGTGCTGGTGCTCCGAACATAAGAAATTGGCCAGGCCGAATAATTCTTCCCGTGTCAATCCATTAAACGTTTCTCGGAGATAAAACAATAAAAAGTCGGAAGATGTGGTATGAGAGCCAGCCATCTCTTGAAACACAAGAGGTTGTTGTTCCGGGATGTTCAAATGATTTGAACGCCTCGAAATGGAATGAGTGACGCCTTCTTGGACCGGATGAAGAGGATTAAAAAAGTAGGTGGAGATCCTTAACCCGCGAACCTCCTGTAAATTTTCCCTTTCGAGCGCTTCCCGTAGAATCTGCTTAACCGCCGGTTTAAAATCGGATACATTTCGAGGAACATCGCTTCGAGGGCTTGCGATGACCCTGTTACCGAGTTCTATAACGACCAATGCTTTCAATGGATAGGCTAGATCGTGTCGATCAAATTGGCCATCGATATAGGCATTTCCTTTCTCAACAAGCCATTCTCGAGAAAATTCTGGCTGGGCATTGGAGCTTATTCCAAATAAGCTCATGAACGCGCTCTTGAACCAATTCGCAATACTAGTGAAGCAATCGCACAAAAATGATGTAGGTTCAGCGTGTGTTGATTCTCGAAGGGAACTTATCGATGTAGGCGTCGCTGCCATTCCATATTGGGCAGAAGAAGGCGCTTCAGAAACTAAATCGATCCGATTCAAGTCAGGGATTTCGCGGCGATCAACAGGATAAGACATAAACACCTCGCATTTTTTTAAAATTCTTAACATGATAAAACATCCTCAATTTTTTATAAAAGAACTATAATTTTATAAAAATTTAATGAAACGCAAACAAAAAAAACAATTTAAAAGAAGTATAATTAAATCTTTAAACGAAAATTTAAATTGATTTGATTTTTAAGCATCGTGAAATAAAATTAGCTTAAAAGTTTTCAGGTTTTCATGACGGCGCAATCTATCAGCTTGAGTCCACATCGCGAAGTGATCTACCAGCCGCTACACCAACTGCCCGTTATTCAAGCAGAACAATCTGATGAAGATCATGTAGCGATCAGCGGGCCTGAAGAGGTCACAAGCAGCCTTGCAGGAAAACTCGTCTATGTGATTTCCCGTCCTATTGCCATCGCCTGTTTCTATCCGTTGACCATTCCATCCTTGCTGCATCTCAAAGGCCATGCAAGCTCGATCGTTTCTTGCCGCGAATTATTAGTCGACTTCGGCGGAGAATCGGTCCAGATCCGTTCAACGGAAGGAGCCGTGTTAGACGGGATGTTCTTTGATCCTGCTATTTTTCAAGAAAGACAGCAGGCTGCCTTCGAAAAGTGGCGGTCCCTTTTTGCTCACGCCGATTTTTTAAGGCTCGCTGCTTTTCTTGAAGTCGAAAGAAGAGGAGATACGCTCGGCGCCTTGATGGGACTTCCTCCGGAGGTCCAACCTATCGGCGAGAGCGAGATCAAAGGAGTCGTATGCACACTCGGCGCCGGGTGCATCTATGAGTTCAATCCTCAATCTGCCTTGATGCATCTGCTGCGCGGCCGCTTTGTCCTTATGTTCAATTACCGCGGCATCATGAACAGCCAAGGAACTCCCGACGGCAGAGCGACCTGCATCGACGGGCTTTATGCAACGGAATGGTTTAAACAGAGATTGCACTGTGAAAATCATGAAGTCTGCGTACTTGGGACATCAATGGGATCGGGAGCCGCTGTCTATACTGCTGCGCAACTTCCCGGAACGGACCTGATCATCGATCGGGGATTTTGCCGCATGGACGAGGTTGTCCAAACAAGGATCCCCTGTATCTTAAGCCCCATTAAATCGCTGACAAGCTTTGCGATAGAAAACTTTTATCGCTACCCCAACGAGGAATTGCTTCCATCCGTTCAAGGGCGCGTACTGATTATCGAAGCGGTGAATGATCAACTGATCCCCTCTTCCCACCCGGAGCGTTTGTTCAGCATCCTTGTCCGCTCGAAAATCCCTCATGCGGAACGAGAAGAGATCGACACATTTAAAGATCAACATTGGATCAAGGCTCCCGGCTCCCATTCCAGTATTGCAGGCGGAGATGAAGAATACTCCTGGTACCGGGATGGAAATACTCACGCGCGGTTAAGCCGATTTCTCACCAAGAGAACGGAAAGCTATTTCGTTTGAAAAGGTCTCAATGATCTGGAAACAATGCAACAGGATGTCTAAACGCTTCCAGTGGTTGTCTGCCGAGGAAATAAGAATCTACCCAATTCTCTTAAAATCTGCTCGTTGCGGTTAGTATGTGCAGTAAAATATACTGCAACTTGCCTAGCGCTCATCGCATCAGCGTTCCCGTTGCCATCAGTAGTTTCTTCCGTTCTTAAATTAATCCCATTGTTGATGCTCCGCATCGAATAGACGAAAACATCCGGATTGGGACTCGTATTGTTCAGAAAATGGGTCTCAACATTTAATCTCACATCCCCTTGTAAATCTTGCGACTGAAGAGTTTGGGTTAACACCCTTTTCGCTTCCGCTTTAAATTCCGAGAGGTCTGCAATAACATCGCTATGGGGCATCGCTAGGATCTGGTCATTGAATTGGATGGTCACTATGGCTTTCAGAGGGAAAGTCAAGCCTGATTGATTGAACTGGACGTCGATAAACTCATGCCCTTTTTGGATCAGCCTTTCATGAGTGATCGCCCGTTCTGCTCTAGTCTCAGTTTGATTCGCCCTTGCGCCAAAACAACCCAAAAACAGCTCCCTGATCCAATTCACAAGGCTTGTGAAACAGCCGCATAAAAAAGAAGGCGCCTCGGCGTTAGCGGACTCGCGCATCGAGGTAAGCGTTGTGTAGTCCGTTCCAATTCCATGCTGGGCAAAAGTTGCCGCTTGCCCGTTTAAACGAACATCATTGCGCTCATACCCTTGCTGACGACTGACCGGAGCTGACATACACACCTCGTTTCTTTTAAAAAGTTGAAAAAGGATAACCCATCAATGACTAAAAAATCAATCAAACGGCTTAAACAACGACAAGAGCTTAATACACTAATAATTAGATATTTAGAGATAATTTAACGGAAATTCAAAAATTCTATTCTATTTATTCTCACTCTGAGGGAAACAAAAAACCCATCGAGCTGATCTCTTTTGGAAAAAATCCTTGAAGCTGCTCGCAAGCTTGCGCAATCTCCTCTCGGTCAGCGCTGAGGCTGATAAGGAGCAAGGTCTTATCGGCAAGGGCTGCCGTTTTGTGGGATACAGAGGAAAATCGGGTCGGCTCCTGCTTAGGGTCCAGGTTCCCGAAATAGGAATAGTCGATCGATTTTTTAATGGCTGAGACAAGAGGTTTATCAAAAATCCTGGCAACTTCCGATGCGACGCCATGGACGAGTTTTCCTTGTGGATTAAGAGCCGGGAAAAGATGGGTGGGCAATGGAACGATCCAATCAGGAAGGGTCCAGTCCAACTTAGTATGCTGCATGACCATCAGCGACGCGATCGTTTTGGCAAGCGCATGCTGCCCCCGCTTCAGATGGGTCAAAAGAGAAAGCGGAGGTCCAAAGTTCTCGCAGGCTGCAGCATGCCTTTTGAACGGGGCGTGCTGCGTAGCGCAGCTGCGGCACATGCCGGCGCTTTCGATGGGCGCAAAGCAGCGCGTGCACCGGTGTTCGGGATCTAAAAGGGTGAGATGCTCTAAGCAGGATTTGCAAAAAAGATGGCGAAGCTGCTCCGCCCTTCGCCGGCAACAGAGGCAAAGCGGCGGATAGACGATCTCGATCAGTTTTTGACAGGCCTTCAGAAGCATTAATCAATCGCTAATATTTCAGTCCGTATCGCGGCTTATCAAGCGTTCCCCGCACAGTGAGCGTTAAGGCCTCGGTCAATTTTAAGACGACGTCCTGCCGCATGCAGATATCGATGTGGATGTTGCCGTTGAGGTCGATGAAAGCTGTCTGATCGGCGGGAGACAGGAAAAATTGGGCCCGTTTGCCGTCGCTGAAGGAGTTCTTCATGTTGACCAAGTAAAACTTATCGCCGCGCAACTCGATGTCGATCTCCCCTTGAATGGGAGTTAAGAGCCCGGGATCTATCCCGAAGTTCTTGATCATCTCGATCGGCGTCTCAAAGAGGGTCGATTCTTTTTTGAAGGCGTTTGTGAAGTTCAAATGCCCTTCGCCGGCCCAACCTCTAGGATCATTCAGATCGCCTCGGATCTCGCTTAAGCTCAAATTGCGGATCACAAGAGGCTTCACCGTCGCATCGCGGCTGTCGATTTTTTTCATCAAGCTCGGCTGAAGGTCTTTGATCTGAAGCAGAGGGATATAAAAGGACCATTTTTCATTGGAGGCATTGTGGTCGATCGCAATCTTTTTGATCTGGAAAAGGCCGGCCTCGTCATCGATGCCAAGCTTTGAGATCTGGATCGATTGAGGGTTCGCTTCGATGACAGCGCGGAGGCGGTCGAACTGGTAGCCGAGAAGCTCGAACCTGTGCCCTAATAATTGACCATTGAGCTGAAAGCCCTTTTTGGAATCGTTCCAGAGGACGAGGTCCCCTTTAAACTCATACCCTTTTCCTAATTTCAGGTTCTTGAACTTCTCTTTCATCTCTTTTGGGAAAAAGGCGTCGAGCCGCGATCCATCGATATTGACATTCCCGGTCAGCACTGTCGCGTTGGGCATCTGCGAAGAGGTCGCTTTTTTCAGCTGAACATCGATTCCGCAGGCAGATCCGAGGATGCTCTCCCAAAAAAGCGCAGTTCCGTTGGAGCGGAATTCTGCTTGGATCCCCTCCGGCTTGATGTGGTCGCAAATATGGACGGAGCCGACGGGAGCGCCTTTCAAGTCGACATGCAGGCTTCCCCACAAAGGCTGTTCGTTAAGGGCTGTCTTAAAGTGGCATTGCAGCAGGGCATTTTCATAAATGATCCCGATGTTTTGCAGCGAGAAGATCTGATCTTTAATTCCATAGCGGCCGTCGCGCAAACTTCCTTTGAACAGGACCTGATTTGCAGAGGAATGAAGATCTCCCCTCCCCTCTAAAAAGGACTCGTAGTAAAACTGCTTAAAGTCAGAAGAGATCACTTTAGCATCGATGGCGCGCTGGACCGATTCAGGAGAGAGGGAAAACTGGATCTCGCTCAAATCGTACTGGTCTTTTTGGATGACGGCGTTAGCCCGGACCGTTCCCAGATATTGCATCGAACCTTTGACGTAGAGCTTAGGCTCGATCCCTTTGAGATGCAGCCCTTGTCCGTCGGTATAACTGAAGCGCAAAGGAGTTTCCTGTTTCATCAAGATATTAAACGGAGGTTTCATATCCACAACAGCCGTGCATTCTCCATCGATAGTCGCAGAACCAAGCTGCCATTCTGCGCGCGCGCTGCATGCGAACGCGCCCTGGACAGCAGGTTTCAATTTGGGATCAATAGCTGCAAGCGCTTGCAAATTGCCTTGGAAGGAATCGAGCGCAATGGTGAAGTTTTTTTGATCGCTCAGGTAAGCTGCGCTCCCTTTCCAAAAGAGTTGGTCCCAACTCCCTTCGATCTGAGAAAATGAAACCTTTTTATCGCGCACGTCTAAAACGGCTTTTGTGTTCAGCCCGTCTGCATGAAGCTGTTCGATGATCCAACGGTCGTTCTCCCGTTTTCCGATCAGGTTGAATTGATCGATCCGTTTTCCTTTGAAATGAAGATCGCTTCCTTGGGCCCTAAAGTTAAAGACTTTGCCTTCAAACTTCATATCGGTCTTCACTTCCCCGGCCAATTGCCACGCATCGAGCTCGTTCGCATCAAACTCCGCTGAAGCGAATAGTCCGGAGGACATAATAAATTTCAGCTGTTTCTGAAGATCTTCGATCTTGATGATCGGACGCATTTCAAAAAAGAGGAGTTTCCCGTCGCGGCTGAAAACAACCTTGCCCATCTGCAGCTGCGTGCCGTAGAAATGGGTCGAACTCCGATCAAACTGCAAGTCCCATCCTGACGAAGGATTGAGCTCCAGCTGGCCATTGAATCTGCCGATCTCTTTTTTGGCATCGAGGATCTTAATATCGAACAGGGCGGAGCGCTCGGGATTGAATTTAAAGTTATCGATCTGGACCTGGTAAGCCGATCCGTCGGCCAGCACCCATGTTCCCCTTCCATTGTTAACGACCATCTCTTTGAGATAGGCATCGTAATGCAGCATGCAGCTTGCGTTCGAAAGGTAGCTCTGCTCGCTGAACGGGATATGCAGGTCGGAAAATTGCCCTCCAAAGGCCCATTGCGTCCGTGCTTGATCTCCGCGCACTTCGCTAGCTAGAGCCAATCCCCCCTGCCCGCTGATGAACTTCCCTTCAAGATCTCCCAAAGCGGAGAGCTTCAACTGGGGAAAATGGCCGGCGACCGCTTGCAATGAGGAAAGATCCCCTTCAATGCTCTTGGTCTCAAGCACAAGATCAAAATCCTCGGCGCCAAGCAGACGCACGGAGACGGCGCCTTCGATCTGGAGCCCATGGCAGACCGTATTCAGCTGATCGGCTTGGACAACTCCGTCTTTAATTTGGATATTTCCCTTCAGATGCTCGAAACTGAGGTTGAGGTTTTTGTGGACAAACATCCCCTCCTGCACAGGGAGGTCTCCGATCAAGCTATGGGTTTTGACGTCATAGGAAAAAAGGGCGCGCCCCTCTGTAAGGAGCAGCTGAGGGTCCTTTTCACCGAGCTGCGGCAAGATCAGGGCAAACCAAGGGTGGTCGAGGCGAAGGCCGCTGCCTTGCAGAGACCAGTTCCATTGCGAGCCTTTGAAAGTGCCGAAAAGATCGATCGCCCCTTTGAGCTGCAAATCCCCTAATAAGGCCTTTGCCATAGGGCCGTAGGTCGATTCAGTCAGTTTTTCCGAGCGGAGCCATCCTTCCGAAACCGTCCAAGAACATCCTTTATCGATAAGCTGTGCAAGGGATGTCGGCCCTTGCGCTTCAAATCCCCATTGGACCGCTTCATCGCCGACAGCGCACTCCCCGATCCAATCCCATCCCGTCTGATTCTTGATCAGAGAGCCTTTGAGACGGCATGGAGAAGCTGAGTTCTTTACGCCCGGAAAAGCCAGCGCGTAAAAGTCGTTGATATCTCCTTGCCACTCGGCATCGAGAAGATGCTCGGCATCCGTTCCATGGACTACAATGTTGCCGGAAATTTTTCCAATTTGGGCATGAAGCATCGAAGGCTTTAGCTCATTGGCCTCAATGAGAAGATTGCCTTCCAATTGACACAGATGGGCAGGCCGGCTCGATTGGCCTTCTTGATTGCCGAACATTCCTTGACCGCCAAGAAGATCTAACGCTCCTCTTTCAATCAACCATTGTCCATTTTCCGATTTGGAAATTTCGGCATCCAGCTTGGCCATGCCTGCGGAGACCGTTGTCTTTGCCAATGGAAACTCAAGGCGTAAATTTTGAGCTGCGACCTCGTCTAATTGAAAGCGCCGGCAAGAATCTTTGAAAAACTCGAGGACAATTTTTCCCTGAACGCTTCCTTGGCTGCAGATTTTTGTTAATCCGGCCGGCATCGACATCTGGGCGATCCAATCCAAATGGCGCGCATCTGCCCGCTGGAGTTCAATATGCAGAATATGCAGATCTTCTTCAGGTTGGCATAGAGAGAGGATCGCATCCAGCCTCTCCTTGTCGGAACCAAGAGCAATCTGAGTTTCCAGCCAATACTTTCCGTCAGGCTGGATCCCCCCTTTTCCTGCAATCTGAACAGGGCCTTTCTGCTCTCCTTGGACGATCATCCCGTCAATGCCAAACTCAGGATCTGTGTCCGGCGCAAGCGTGCAGTTCAAATTGATCTGCTCTAAGGAAATCCAAGGCTTTTTCTCCTCATCCGTCATCATCCACTTTCCATCCTGTGCATGGATGTGGGCGGAGATCTCTTCCCAAAACGCTTTTTTCCCCAGAGTCGGACTATAGGTAATGTCCGCTTCCAGTTCGGCAAGCGCAAGCTGTCTTCCGCCGATGAGATGCGTCAAGGAGATGTTTTCTCCCTTGACCTGACAGAAAAACTCTGTGATCTCGCCATGAGAGTCGATCTCCCCGTGCCCGTCCATCGCGACCTGCCCATGGGCATCCTTCCAATGCAAAGAAGGGGCTGAAGACAAAAACGGCAAAAGAGGGATGATCCGGCCGCAGTCAATTTCATGCATTTGGAACCGATATCCCAATTTGTCGCCTTGGGCGGCCAAATCGACAGTCAGAAGAGGCAAAGCATCGGCGCCAGGTTCATAAGCTAAGGTAAAAGTTCCCAATTGCTCAACAAGAGGTCCCGAATGAAACGAGAAAAAAAGCCGGCTGACAGGAAGCGATGATGGAAATTGGAGCACGCCATGCTCCATCTCCCAACGCATTTCTAAACGGGGATGGGAAAAAAGGGCTGGAAACGGGATGCCGCCGCTCTCTTGCGCGGATCCATTTTCTAAAATAAGATGGGGATGTTCCAATTCGATCTGCGCCAAGATCTTCGCATGCCGCCAATCAAAATGCAGCTGGACTTGCGCCAAATCGATTGTGATCTGCTTTTGTCTTTGGCAGCAATGAAAACCGACAATGCAGAGCTGTTCTTCCTTCCACACCATTTGCTCATATCCCCACTGCACATCAGGACTCTTAGGGATTGCACTGCTTAAAGCGATTTTCACTCCGAGAAGGATAAGGCTTTTGCGAAACAGAAAAACAGAAGTAAGAACCAAGATCGCTAGAAGCCATTTGAGGCGGCTAGACCTGGGATTTACCTGCGAGAAATGATGGTTTGGCGACATTGTTCTCCGAAATTTTCATCCAATTGAAACCATCTTGATGCTTATCTCATATTGCCGCAAAAAAATACATCCCCTACTTTTTTAGCCTCTTACAAACTGATCGGAAAACTACTTTATACTCAAGCAACTTAAAAAGTTGGTTTTTGACGGCATTTCTTGCCACTACTTGTGAAACCTCAGCCTGGCTTAAAATCAGAGAGCCTCTTTATCAAATTCTCAACTTTTGAGGTTGTTTGGATATAGGATCTTTGCGGTCGGTTAGAGGCTCGTATACAGTTGACCGGTTCCTACACACTCGTCAACACAAACAAAATATACCGAAATAACACGAAGGATCGGTTTTTGACTTCGTCGGGCAGTCACTAAATTTCAACCCGCCTGCATCGCCCAACTTATTCAAGTTGAGCTGCTTCGGCGCCAGCGCGGCTTGGTTAAAATTTAGGACGCCTCCTTGCCAAATTCCCGATTCTTCATGTTATTTCGGTATAAACAAATATTAAAATAAAAAATTACTAATCAACAACTTTGCTTATTTGAAATTATTCAAAAAGCACTGAAGAAGCTCCATTTGAATACGTTAAGCAACATGAAACGGAATTCAGGGCAACTATCGAACAACCCGATGCATTAGGTAGTTTGAGAATAACTGACCATCTGCGGTATGATCTATTTCATCCATTTTATGGAGGTTACTATGGCAATATCTATACGTCTCCTAACTGGTTGTTCAAGATCGATCTATACAAGCTTTCATGCATATGGCATTCGGGCTTATTCGACTAGCGGCAACAATTCTATTTTTTCATTTTTTAAAAAATTCTTCCCCTCTGAAACAGCCGGGAAGCCCCCTCTCGACAATACACCTCGCATCATCATGCTTCCTGAAAAAGAACTCCAGGCGCTTTGCGATAGGAACTTTGAAAGGCAATTAAAAGAGATTGCTGATAAGGCTAGGAAAACGGCTGCAAACACATCCAAAGGTCCTGTTAAGGACGAATAAACGTCTGCAGGTTTTTTGAATCGTCCACAATCAAGTTGGTTTCGATCTGAAATTGGATCGAAACCAACAAAGCCATAACTAATGGTAAAATTTTAAGAACTGTTCTCTGAACGCAATCTGTCTTCTTCGCTGATCTGAGATATCGTTGTAGACGAAAAGTGGCGTCCTAAGTTTCCTAAAAATAGCATCGAAGACAACGGGTTGGTGGTCAATACGTATCGACCGATCATTGAGCAATGCTTACCAATTGGAGCTTTCCTTCCTACAATGACCTTATTAGGATCGTAAACCTCGTGAATTGCCTTCGGAGTACCTTTTAGCAAGCGATTAAAGTCTTCCGCTTCGATCGGAGCATTTTTACTTTTATCATCATCTAGAACAGCGAACATCTTGGCCGAATATGGAGCAAGCCTGCCTAATGGAACATTGTTGGCCAACTCCATAGCAAGTTCCGGTGAAATATGCATAAAATATTTCGCTTTAGAGTTAAAGAATGCAAATAGCTGTTTTTGCGTCATAGTTGAAGGTCCAACAGCATTTACAATGATCCCTTCCATTTCATCGCTTTCTAATGCATTGATTCCGGCTAGATACAGACACTCTTCTCCAACAGGCTGTTGGATTTGCTTTCCACTGCCGATAATAGGCAAAAACTTCCAATTGCAGAACTGTTCAGGAGAATAATCATGTCCCATATTGACCCTGCCATCCATAGTGGGATTAGGTAAAATAATCCCAGGTCGAAGAGCGATCGCACGCCCCCCCTGCAAAAAAAGTCCTAAGAGATGTTCATCTGTCTTTTTCTTTAATCCTGCATAAGTGCAATCGGAATCTCCATTGATCGTAGCTGCAATTGATGATATCTGAAGCAGCGACGTGCTGCCTGCAACATCTCGACCTAACTGTGAAACAGATTCGAAAAACACCATTGGAATATCAAAATTCATTCGCGCCAATTCTTTTTTTGAAACAGCGATCGAACCTCCGATGAGGTTGACCCCTACAAACTTTGCGCAGGTTGTAACGTTTAACTGATCCAATCCATGTTTTACTGCACCAACAACATAATCCCGGTTGTCTAATTGATTTCGATCAACTTTAACGTACTGAATGAATTCACTGTTATGTTTCTCATTTCCTTCAGACCCCGTTAGGGCGATAACTTTATAGCCGGCTTCTCTTAGCTTCAAGATCGGTGTTTGTGCAGTCTTTCCGCCTGCTCCTGAAATAATGGCAATTTTTGATTCTTGCTCTTTAATTTTCGAATCGTCGCCTTGAATGATTTTATTGGAATATTTTCTTTGAGGCTGGCTTTTCAAAAAATTAAAACCACGATATCTAGAATGATGAATGGCTTCTTTTACACAAAACATATTATTCCCCATATTTATATAATTCTATTCGAGCAACATTTTATAATTAATTAATATAAAAACACAACAAAATATTAATAAAAAAGATTAAATTAAAGCAAAATTAATATAAAGAAATGAACTACAGCAACTTGCAATCAAAACAACAATAATTTCAATAGAATGAAATAAATTCGATTAGTGTTGAATACTGTTGCATTGGAGACATTCTTTGAATTAGAAACGTTGAATTAAAAAACTTTCAAGTTATTGATAATCAAGCAGTTAAGCTAACTAAAGCAAGAAACCATATGCGATTGGTTCAAAAAGCTGCCAAAAGCAAATGATTCTAATTCAGGGAACGTCTCTATACGGCACGCGGTTAGGTTTGACATGAGCCCGTATTCGAGGATGCAGTAAAATTTTTATTCGCATAAAATTGACGCTAATTTTTTTCAAGGCGTCAA
>JAFEGV010000005.1 GCA_018239665.1 Verrucomicrobiota bacterium
ATGCCACGACTTAGGGCATCTTCCCTTTTCCCATGTCGCCGAAAAAGCGCTTCTTGGAAAAGGAGGGCATGAAAAATGGACGCTCGCCGTGATCCAGTCTGACCAGCTCAAGCCGATCTGGGCCAAGCTGCAGAGCAAGCATCCGGAGCGCAACGTCGCAGACGATCTCATAAAAATGGCGCTCGGAGTCAAAAAAGCGGAAGAGATCGGGCTTAACCTCCACTTCACTCCATGGGAGAAGGTGATGACAGAGGTCATCACAGGAGATTTCTTCGGAGCAGACAGGATCGATTATTTATTGCGCGACGCCCAGTGCACAGGGGTATCATACGGC
This sequence comes from Verrucomicrobiota bacterium, assembly GCA_018239665.1. Lineage (GTDB taxonomy): Bacteria > Chlamydiota > Chlamydiia > Chlamydiales > Rhabdochlamydiaceae > Acherontichlamydia. The sequence goes on from JAFEGV010000005.1 coordinate 335, forward strand.
CTATTCGATTACCACCAACTGATTGAAATGCTCTGCATCCTGCCAACTCCAGGCGATCTTGAAGGAAACCTTGAGCTAGGGATAGAAGAAAACGGAATGGAGTCGTGCGAGGCGCTGCTTTTGGCCCGCCATTTCATGCATCAGAGAGTTTATCAGTATTCCTCTTCCAAAGCCTACAGTTTCCACTTGGCCCGTTTCATGAAGCAGTACTACGCCCAAGGAAACTATTTAGACAGTTTGGACGATTACTTGAGCATGACCGACAACGAGGTGCTCTCCGCCCTGCGCAAAGCAGCCGTCGATGTGCAAGCGATTGGCCATGGCGATGCCAGAGCCCTTCTTAAGCGCCATGATCGGTTTTTAGCGATCGAACTGGAGAAGGGGATAGGGGAGGAGAGTTTAAAAAAGCTCCAAAAGCTGTTAGCTATCGCCTCCGATGCGATCTCATGGAACCTTGTTAGGGAAAAACCGGACGATCGGCCTCCAACCTTCCCAGTCTTAAAGCGTTCGGGAGCGATCGTCGATAGCAGCCAGTGCTCGCAGATCCTTATTCCGACCGGGGCCAAGAGCTGGGTCTTTATCGCGCCGGCCTTCGAAAAACCTTTAAGAGAGGCTTTAGAGGGCGTTGCAATGCCTTCTTTAGAAAGCCGATGATCCAAAAAGTCTTCGGTTCTCTAAAGAACGAGATCAACTCCCTGTCTATCAAAGAGCGTTTTTTTATCTTAAGCGCCATGCTGTGCGGCTTTTTGATCTCGGCCGACTACGCCATCATCCGCCCTGTCAGCAATTCTGTGTTCATTTCCGCTTATTCGACTGCACTATTTCCCTATGCGTGGCTTGCAACCGTTCCGCTTAACTTGATCGTTGTGGCCCTTTACAACAAATACTTGCCGCGTCTTGGCAGTTTTAAGACTTATCTGTGCATTGCCGGCATCGTCATGTTCTTTAATTTGCTCTGCGCCTTGTTCCTAAAAGAATCTTCCTGGATGCCGTTCCTGTTCTACGTTTGGAAAGAGGTCTACATCTTGCTCATGTTCCAACAGCTCTGGTCTGTCATCCATGCCACCATCGCTTTTCAACGGGCCAAATATCTGTACGGAATCCTATTTGGAGTTGGAGCTATAGGAGCTGTGTTCGGAAGCACTTTGCCTGGATTTTTTGCCGTAAAAGTCGGATCGGAAACGCTCCTTTTTTCCACGCTCGTCACCTACTCGTTGCTCACAGCCGGCTTTCTGATGCTCCTTCACTTTAGCGGACAGGGGATGAACCGCAATCTCGTCGAGGAAGAGAAGCGCTCTTCCTGGAATGCCCTCAAGCATGGATTTGAACTGATCCGCCAATCTCCATTTTTACCCTTTATTTTAGCAATCGTCACTCTGATGCAAGTCTCTTCGACCCTCATCGATTTCCAGTTCAACCACCATTTAGAAAAGGTGGTCTCTTCGAAGGACCTCCGCACGGAGTATACCGCCCGGATCCTTGGCATCGTCCATCTCGCGACCTTGACCCTCCAATTTTTCGGTTCTTTCCTCCTTGTCCATTTTTTGGGCTTTAAGCGGAGCCATTTGCTCGTTCCCTTGATCCTGTGCGTCAATGCCGTCGGGTTTCTTCTTTTTCCAGCCTTTGCGATGATCTCCTTTTCGTACATCACGGTAAAATGCTTCGACTTTTCCCTGTTCGGCGTCATCAAAGAGATGCTCTACGTTCCTCTTAAAAAAGACGAAAAGTTCCGGGCCAAAGCGATCATCGACGTTTTTGCATACCGCTCTTCCAAAGCGATCGCCTCTCTGCTTATCCTCGGACTTCAGTTCTGGGCAGGGATGCAGGCCCACCTTATTTTGAGCTGGACGGCCGTCGCCATCCTCTTCCTCTGGTGCTATACCGTGACACGGATGTTTAAAACCTACGATCCGATCCTGCAGCCAGAGTCGACCTAAGACGGACGTTGACAATTTGATTTCAAGCCTTTGATCCTATCGCTTAATGAAATTTGTACTTGTTATCGTCGGATCCATACCTTATCTTCCGAATAGCATAGAAAATTCGGAGTGGAATGGACGATCTGAAAGGTTTGACTTCTGAAGAAGTCCTTCAACGCCTGCAAAAATATGGGCCTAATACCCTTCCCGAAGAAAAGCATAACCCTTTCATTCTCTTCTTACAGAAGTTTTGGGGCCCTATTCCATGGCTTCTCGGCATCATTGTTATATTCGAGATCGTTTTAGGTCATGCTGCAGAAGCTTGGATCATTGCGGCGCTTTTGCTGTTCAATGCCTTCGTTAGCTTTTTTCAAGAGGGCAAGGCCAAGAACGCTTTGCGTTTGCTGAGAGATAGGCTCGATGTGCGGGGGCGCGTGCTTCGAGATGGACAATGGCAGCTTATTTCCGCTCAAAGGCTCGTTCCAGATGATATCATCCTGATTCGAATGGGCGACATCGTTCCTGCAGACGCAACATTATTGCACGGTGATGTATTGATCGATCAATCTGCTATGACCGGCGAGTCGCTACCTATTGAACCTTCCATTGGGGACTATGTTTATGCAGGATCGATCGTCAAACATGGCGAGGCCTATGCAAAAGTCTCTGCTACGGGAACAAATACGTATTTCGGAAAAACAGCCGAAATCATGCGCTCTACCAAGACCCCATCCCATCTTCAACGAACGATATTTTCCATAGTCAAATATCTTGTGCTTTTCGACATCGTCCTAATCCTTTTCGCGTTTGCCTATGCTCTTTATCAAGGGATTCCTCTATCGGATATTATTCCATTTTCTTTACTTCTTCTTATAGCCTCCGTCCCTGTTGCGCTACCTGCCACCTACACGTTGTCTACGGCCTTAGGCTCTGTCGAACTTGCTAAAAAAGGGGTCCTTGTCACGAGGTTATCGGCGATTGAAGAAGCTGCGGCTATGAATATTTTATGTGTCGATAAAACGGGGACGATCACACAAAATACGTTAGAAGTTTCAGCCTTGCGATCCTTTGCGCCGTACACCGATGGCGATCTCATGGTTCTAGCTTCGATCGCTTGCGAAGAGGCGACGCAGGACCCTCTTGACCTCGCCATTTTAAAAACCATGCAAACATATCGTTCGACCTATGGCGAGGCCAAAAAAGTCCAATTCATCCCGTTTGATCCCAATAAAAAATATTCTGAGGCAACTGCGAATTATCATGATCAAGAACTGCATATCGTTAAAGGAGCTCCTTGGGAGCTTGTCAAGATGATCGATCAGTATCGCGATTTATCAAATGATCTTGAAATGCTCTCGAGCAATGGCTCTCGGATATTGGCGGTCATCTGCGGAACTAAAAGCAAATATGCTTTAGTTGGGCTGATAGCGCTTCAAGATCCTCCAAGAGAAACATCTAAGGAAGCGGTGAAAGAAATTCATGACTTAAAAGTCAAAGTCACCATGATGACAGGGGATGATGCTGCAACGGCACGGGCAGTCGCTTCTCAAGTTGGCATTGGCCATAGAGCTTTGTCTAGGGAAGAACTGCTTAGATCGCCTCGTGAAAAAATAGTCGGGACCGACATTTTCTCCCGAGTTTTTCCTGAAGATAAATTTCATATTATCGAACAGCTGCAAAATGAAGGGCTTATTTGCGGCATGACAGGCGATGGGGTCAATGATGCCCCTGCCTTGAAAAAAGCGGAGGTGGGAATTGCTGTGAGCAATGCAACAGATGTGGCCAAAGCTTCGGCTAGCGTCGTTCTTACCAATCCGGGGCTCACCGACATCCTAGAAGCTGTAAAAACGAGCAGAAGGATCTATCAGCGGATGCTGACATACACCTTGAACAAAATTATCAAAACTCTTCAAATTTCGGTTTGGTTAGCTTTGGGTCTGATCATTACAAATCAGTTCATCATTTCCCAACTGCTGATCGTGCTCTTCTTGTTCGCTAATGATTTTGTCACGATGTCTATATCAACGGACAGGGTTTCCTATTCTCAATGCCCCGATCAGTGGGATATCAGAAAATTGACTTTTGTTGGCAGCGTATTTGCAGGACTGATTTTAGTCCTGTCATTCTTTATCCTTTTTGCAGGAACCCATATCCTGCATTTGTCAATCTTAGAGTTGAGGACGTTAGTTTTTTTGACATTGGTCTTTACAGGGCAGGCCACTGTCTACCTTATCCGCGAACGTAAACATTTTTGGCATTCGAGGCCAAGTTATTGGATGTTGGGAGCTTCTCTGTTAGACATCGCAATTGTCAGTTTCCTAGCAGTACAGGGCATATTAATGGCTCCAATCCCACTTTTTATAGTCCTAGAACTGCTTATTGTAACGGCAATTTATTTTGTGAGTTTAGACTTCATAAAAGTGAAATTTGTCAAATTTTTTCAATTATGATTCTGAACAGGGAAATTTGGATGGATAAATCTAATATATACCGAAACAGCTCAAATGAACCAAGCTTAAGCGATGCAGTCATCCCTAAAGATGCGGAAGTATGGCGCAGCCGAAAATCAATTTTTGAGTTCATTTGTGTATAGATTTATTGGTCGCCAATTATCTATTTTTCTGTTAACAGGAAACAAAAAAGGATAGAGAGAGCCTATGGACATCATTAGCCGCAATTTAACTCCTGAACAGATTTTAAATGATCCTTTGCTCAACAAGGGGACTGCCTTTACGCAAGAAGAGCGAGATCTGTTTGGATTGAACGGTTTTCTTCCCTTTCATGTGGCGACAATGGAAGAGCAGGTCGCCAGACGGTATCAGAACTTTCAGAAAAAAACCGAAGAGCTTTCCAAATACACCTTTCTTGCAGCTTTGCAAAACCGCAACGAGGTCTTATTTTATCGCCTTGTCTACGAACATATCTCAGAAATGGTCCCGCTGATCTATACGCCGACAGTAGGGGACGTCTCGCTCCATTTCAGTATTTTATATCGAAAGCAAAGGGGAATCTATTTTTCCTATCCCAACCGCAATAAAATTTCAGAGACCATTTCCCGCCTTCCCAATAGAGAAGTGGATGTGATCGTCGTTACCGATGGAGAGCGGATTTTGGGTTTGGGAGATGTGGGGATTGGCGGAATGGCCATTCCTCAAGGAAAACTGGCCCTCTACACGCTTTTTGGAGGGATCCATCCAGCTAGAACGCTTCCGGTCATGCTCGATGTAGGGACGAACAATCCTGAGCTTTTAAACGACCCTCTGTATTTGGGATGGCGCCATAATCGGGTGACTGGCGATGAGTATGACGGCTTTGTCGATCAATTTGTGAAAGAGATCAAGAAACGGTATCCGAAGGTGCTATTGCAATGGGAAGACTTTGCCAAGCCTCATGCCGCGCCTCTTTTGCATCGGTACCAAGACCAGATCTGTTCGTTCAATGATGATATTCAGGGGACGGCTGCGGTCACTTTGGGAGCAATTTTGAGCGCATGCAAGGCAGCAGGGGAGAAGCTTAGAGATCAAAAGATCGCCATTCTCGGAGGGGGATCAGCCGGCCTTGGAATTGCCAATCTGATCGTCCAAGCGATGAAAATGGAAGGTCTTACCGAGCAGCAAGCGCGCCGCAATTTCTATGTCGTGGACATCAATGGTCTTTTACATACAGGCCAGGACAAATTGGAAGGGGCCCAAAGGGATTTTGCGCAAGAGGCCCAATCGCTTAGCTCGTGGAAAGTCAAAAACCCCAAGCACATTTCTTTGGTCGAAGTGATGGAAAACGCCCATCCAAGCGTACTGATCGGCGTTTCAACGCAAACTGGAGCATTTACGGAAGAAATTGTGAAGACGATGGCCAAATTCACTGCGCGTCCCATCATCTTTCCTCTTTCCAATCCCACCTCAAAAAGCGAAGCTAGACCGGAAGATCTGATCAAGTGGACAAACGGCAAAGCGATCGTTGCGACGGGAAGCCCCTTTGCTCCAGTTACTTATGCGGGCAAGCAATATCTCATCACCCAATGCAACAATGTAAGCATTTTTCCGGGCCTTGGCCTTGGCGTTGTGGCTTGCCATTCTCCTAAAGTCGTCGAAAAGATGTTCATTCGCGCAGCCCATGTCCTAAGCCAGCATTCTCCCATGGTCAAAAATCCTCAAGCGATGCTCTTTCCTCCTCTGGAAAAGCTCCGGGATGTCAGCAGAGCTATTGCGATCGCCGTTGTCCAAACGGCCCAAGAAGAAGGCCTTGTTCCCAAGACAAGCTTGGCCGAAATTGAAAAGTTGATCGATCAAAAAATGTGGTTTCCGAACTATCCTGTCTATGGAAGGAAATAAGTTCATATGGTCCATTTAGACTTGCACTATCATAATCTTAAGAAGGCGATAGCTCTTTTTCTGATTGCTTATTTTTTTATCGCGCTGACCTATACCTTTTCCACCTTGGCAAGCGCTTCGACGACGACATCTGAGATGGTATTTTTCCGCAATTTCGTCGGTGTGCTGCTCACTTTGCCTTGGATGATCAAGAACCGCAAAGAAAGTTTTAAGGTGTCCAAGCCTTGGGTCTTACTGTTGAGATCAGTCTTAGGCATAGTGGGAATTGTCTGCGTTTTCGTTGCTGTCAAGCATGTATCGCTCGTCGATGTTACGCTGCTTAGCAATACAGCTCCGCTGTTTGTCCCTTTTCTTTCCTGGTTTTTTCTAAAAAAGCCGATCGAACACAAGGGGTGGCCGGCCCTTGCTATGGGATTTATAGGGATCGCGCTTATCCTTGTGCCGACAAAGGGGATTATCAACGTCCACGCGCTGTACGCATTAGGCAACGGACTTACGACAGCGGCTACCTTTCTCGTCGTCCGTTTAGCTGCCAAGACAGAGAAAATGCAAACTCTGCTGTTTTACTATTACTTGATCGGCCTCATTCTATTTTTGCCGATCAATATCCTGTATTTCAACGTTCCCGATGTCACGGCCCTGATCTATCTGGTATTGATCGGAGTTACCGCCTACTATGGCTCTGCGTTTTCATTTTATGCTCTGCAATATGGAAATACTGCGCAGCTTGCCCCTTTTTCCTATTCAGGGGTTATCTACGCAGGGCTGATCCAGTGGGCCCTATGGGGACAGCTTCCCCGTTGGATCAACCTGATCGGCGTCGCCCTGACATGCGCGGCAGGCATCTACATCCTTTTGCTCAACAAGCCGACGGTAAACACCCCGAAAATGAATTAATACCAATCCCAGAAAATAAATTCATAAATTCCGTTCGCCTTTCACCTGCGAGCCTTAGCCTTCACTCGAAGCAGGTTATTCAAGCTAGCCTTCTTGCTCCAGGCTTTAGTTCTCGGTAAAATTCGAGCTGAATTTATGAATTTATTTTCTGGGATTGGTATAAGCTCTAGCTTTTCAAAAGGGCTGCGAGCGCTTTATCGTAATTCGGTTCCTGAGCGATTTCCGGCACAAGTTCCGAATAGACGACTTGAGATTGCTCATCGAGGACAACGATCGCGCGAGCGCAAAGTCCCGCCAATGGGCCGTCTTGGATAAGGATCCCGTAATCGCCTGCGCAATTTTTGTTCCGCATCATGGAGAGGGGGACAATATTTGCAACCTGTTCTTGGGAGCACATCCTTTTTTGAGCAAAAGGAAGGTCGCATGAGACGACCAAGGCAACCACTTCAGGGTGGGACTTAAGAGAATCGTTAAATTTTTTTGTCGATAGGGAGCAGACCGCCGTGTCTAAGCTTGGCACGAAAGAGATCAATTTTCTTTTTCCCTTAAAGTCTTTCAATGATTTTTCGTTCAGATCGCCGTCGACCAACAGGAAGTCCGGAGCTTTAGCGCCAACATTCGGCAGTTCTCCATTCGTGTGGATCGGATTTCCCTTTAACGTCACTTTCGCCATTGCATTCTCCTTATAGAAAATAATCTAAAATCAGTGCTGAAGTCAGCATAATGTATAAAGGAATTTTGATCTAATGCCAACCAAAAAATGCTTGCTTGTAATTTAAAGATTTGATTAAATCTCCGCTCATTAAATGAAGAGCCGTTGAACAACCGGATCAGTCCGGCAGTCCAAGTCAACTTCGCCTGGAGGTGAATTGTGAAGCGTAATGGTTCCTTTTCAAATTACTGCCTGTTAGCCGCAGAGCGGATCCACTATTGGCTAGGGCGGGACAAAGACCACCTTTTCCCCCAGCTGCTGAGCAAGCTCTCGTGCAGCGACCTGATCATTGCCCATAAATGCGACCTCGTCAAAGTCCCCAAGATCCCTTCCCAAGTCGAACAGCTCCCTCTCTACGGTTTCCAGATACGCAAACAAAGCGCTCAAAAACAAAAATTGGACAGCGCACGAAAAGAAAAAATTGATTTGAATGCAAATCGGGGTGAAGCCCCTTCGCAAATTAACCGTTCCGCCCTTCAAACCCAATGTTGCGTCAATCAAAAAACTCCTTACATCCATTTCGAAGAAGCATTTGCATCAACGGACCTCAGCTCGAACCGAGTGATCAGTTGGCGCTTAAAAGAACATTTCTTAGCTTCCCGAAAGCTGCGCAGCATCCATAAAAAGCAGCAGCATCACCAAAAGCACCATGAGTTTGTCGCTTTGAACCCTCAGAAAAAGGATCACCGGTCCAATTCAGACAACGAGTTTTGGGAAGAGATGATCCGTTCCAAGGAAAAGCCCATTTTCCAAAAAGTAACCATTAGTTAAAGTTCAAACTTCAGATGTCTTCAAAAACTTCCCGCAGTTCAGGAATTGATCTTTCCGATTTTTATTGCCATGAGACTTTAGACGACCTCGATGCGGAGCCTGCGGCTAAGCAAGCCAAACGAACCGATAAAGGTCTTGATATATTGCTTGAAGCCATTGATCATATGAATCCTGTTCAACGCTTGCCAATCGTAGCCGAACCCGTTTCTCCGGAAAAAGCTCCCTTGCGGTTGATAGTCCCTCAATTGGAACGCCGGCCTTTGTCCGATCTCGTTAAGCTGCGCTCTTTTGCAATGAAAGCAAAAGAAGTGTATTCGGAGCTCAATCAACGGGATTTAACGTTGATGGCCCAATCAAAAAAAGAAGGTTCCTTGGGAAAGGCGGATTCCTATCACAGACGTTCCGAACGTTACCAAGAAAGCGAACAAGACGCCAAACGGATTCAAAGGGATACGACCAGTTCATTAGCGAACGCGTTAGGTCTTGCACGCAAATCCGACAAATCCAACTTTAATTGAGGGAGTGAAGGCAAATCGAAAGTCGGAAGAGACCTTCCTTTTGACAAAGCTTTTCCAAAATCCTGCGCTCTTCATATCAGGCATTAGCCCTTGAATCGATCTCATGTGAAGGCCAGACTTCAGGCACATCGATTTAAGTTCGTCAGGCCGGATAAATAAGTTATAGACGTGCATATTGCGCGGAACGTTGGGGACAAGCCATTCCACACATTTGATCACCAACAGATAGCTCAAAAAGTTGCGGTTAAAGGTATGGAAAAAAAAGAGACCGCCCGGCTTAAGAAGGCGGCTAGCCTCTTGAATGATTGTTTCCGGGCTTTCCACGTGCTCTAAAAAGTCCATCGCGCAAACCACATCGAAAGTCTCATCTTCAAAAGGGATCTTTTCCGCATTGCAATAAATGTACTCGACGCTTTTGCTCACGTCCCGTTTTTTGGCCTGGTCCAGACTGGATTGGGAAAGGTCGATTCCGGTGACAACATGGCCCGCTCTGGCCAGTTCATTGGAGAGCAGTCCGCCTCCGCAACCAATGTCCAGGATGCGGCAACTTTTCTTCCCGTAATCTTTTAAAGTTTTAAGGATCCAAGGATTGCGCACTGCATTTTCTGCGCGCAGCAGCGCGATCGGGTGGCAATCTTCCTCATACCAGGCATCGTTCAAATCATCATAGAATGCGTTGTTGATCATTTGGTTGTTTCTTTCCATATAAAGTTCCAGTAGATCGCTTGATAAAACATGAAAAGTCCGACAAATACCGTTTGGAACTGCAAGAAGACCTTGAAGAACTCGGGCTCATTGAACCATCTTAAGAGCCAGTAGGGAGGTTCATTGGAATGTAAAAATGGCCACATCAAGCCGGCTGCCGCTAACAAGACCGGGTGATTGATAAATAGCACCGAGTGGAGCCATTGCTCAGATGCGGGACAGCATTCTTTATGAATGAACTCATCTTTGGTCACGAACAGGCATGAAAATAGGCCAAGGCCGATATAGATTTTAAGCGAGGAAGCTGTAAAAGGGATGAACAAGATGAAGAGAAGGCAAATGAGCACTGTCAAGGTGTCCAAAGGATGGCCGATCCTTTCCCACCTGGGCAAGCCCCGCTTCCGATGAAACACATACTCGTCAAGCGTGATGGCGATCCCTTGAATGATAAAAGGGATAGTTAATAGGACGTACATGGGCTAGTTCCCCCGTTTTTCAAATAGGGCTCCAGAGATGCTTAAACCTGGGCCAAAAGCTAAACTGACAATCTGAGCGCCTTCTGGAACTTGATCGTCTGACAAAATGAGCTCCCAAATATGGGGAAGGGTCGCAGACGACATATTTCCGCAAGTTCTTAGGATTTGCTGCGAATGGAGCAGCTGGCTTAAATCCAGTCCTAGCAATTGTTGCACTTGGAGTAGGATTTTGGGCCCTCCGGGATGGACGGCAAAAAGAGTGCGCCCTTGATCCTGCAGTCCAGCTTTTTTCCAGAGCCTTTGGATGAAACCTTCAAGAGCAGATGAAATCTGCGCCGGCACCTCTTTGGCAAGCGTCATGGCCAGCCCATGGTCCTCGCAAGACCAGGTCATGCTCTCCAAGGTGTCCGGGATAGTCTCTTCATGAAGGGAGAGGATTTCAAGTTTAGGTCCTCTTTTGAGTCCTTGGCCGTTCGTCAGGCTGTATTTGATAAACCCGTCGGCAAATAGGCTTTGGACGATCAACTGCTCAAGGGAATGCTTGAGGGGATGCATGTGCAAACTGCAGATCTCCGTATGGACGATGTCGACCTGCGAAGGGGAGTTAGGGGAGGGGAGGTGGAGGTACCCGGAGCCAATCCTTAAGGCCGGGATCGACGCATAACATCCCATATGGTACGCATGGGTTACCACAGTCTTCTCGCCTTGTTTTCTTTTAGATACGATCTGCTGAGCGGGACTTGGAGCGACATAGCCTGTGCATGTCACATGGATCAAATGGTCGGGAAAGGCCGATCCTTCAGGATAGAAGGCATTAAACACTTGGGACACTTCCCTGTTGAAGGCCAAAGAGCGCCCTTTGAATCCCACCCCCAAAGGGGAGGAACCAAGAGGATAGATGGACATTTTGGACCAATCGTCTAAAAAGAAGTCCTCGGTCTGAATGCCTCTTTTCTGAATCTTATCCTTGCCAAAGCCTACTTTGAACAGCCCTTTTTTAATCTCGTCCCGAAAGCGGGGATCGGACTTGCCCGAATGCGCAGCTTCTGCTTGAGCATGCGCCTCTGCAATCCACTCTAAGCTCTTCTCTTGGTCGAGCTCGAACTGGGGGCGGATGATCTCAAATCCGGACAGGTATGTAGGCATTATTATCTTCGCCGCTGTTTAGACCAACATGGAGATGCCGGTCAAAATTAATACAATTCCAAACACTCTTCTCAAAATTTGATCTGGCAGTTCATGCGCCCATTTCACTCCAACAGGAGCAAAAAAGACCGAGACGAACCCGATGATCATAAAGGCGGGAAGATTGATAAATCCAATCGATTGCGGAATCTGAACCGTTTCTAACCCTAGGATCAGAAAAGCAACCGTTCCAATGATGGTCATTAAGCAGGTGATCGCTGCAGATGTCCCAATCGCGCTTTTTTGCGGGATGCGGAACGCTGTCAGCGTCGGCACAGAAAATAGCCCGCCTCCTAGTCCCAAGATCACGGCAAATGCGCCAATGCCCATAAAGATCAGAGAAAATACAGGATTTTGAGGGACACTATGCTCTTTAAAATGGGGCTGGATCCTTCGAAAGAACAGAAAGCCGATGAAACACAAGAACAACCCGAAAATGATCTCCAAGCTCGTGCTGGAAATAAATTCTGCACCAATAGCTCCGATGATGCCCCCCAACACAAGCCCTGGGACTGTTTTTTTAAAAAGAGGCCACATCACACCCTTTTTTTTGTTGTGGGCCCGCGTTGATGAAAGGGAGTTAAAAATCATTGCGGCAAGCGATGTTTCGATCGCAAGATGCATTAGATAGGCCTGAGGAAATTTTAGGATGGAAAAAAGAAAGAACAAAGAGGGGACCGTGATCAGCCCTCCTCCAATTCCGAGCAGTCCTGCCATAATGCCTGAAACAACTCCGATAGCGGCATAGGCCATATAGGCGTATATAACCGAATCCATCCTGATGGTCCTTGTTTGTGTGTTAGAGCTCAATGGAGTCTTTCAATGCGAATTAAGGCTCAGGACTCCTCTTTCAACGCATAGCGCTTATTGCAAAAATCGCAACAGCGACGAGAAATCTTCACCTTACAAAGAATTGAAAAAAATGAAAAGAAGATTTGGCCAGAAACTTGAACGCGGTCATTTCTGACCGCGGCTTTGGTTTTCTTAAGCTAGATGATTGCGCAATCGATCAGCCATCAGCTGAAAACACTGGGGGATTGTTTCATATTGCCGTTTTGTCTCAAGAGAAAAATGACCTGGGATGTTCTGTCCGCGATAAGTAGCCGACACCCCTTGCTTTGGGTAAGGGGAATCGCCTAGATCTGTCAGGAACAACTTGGCCGCATCGGCAATCTGGAATATCCTTTCGCGGGGGGCAGTCCGTTGGGCTTCATCATTTACCTGCAGATCGATCCAGCGAAATGCATCGAGCTGACGATGGTCAAATTGCCAATCGTCTGCGCGAAGGATGGCCAAGCTGTCCGCAGATTGCAGAATTTGGGCGAAAAGAGGCTTGGCGGCATTCATCGGCATATGCGTCGAAGTGATCGCTCTTGTGAAACGCTCTGCGCGGTCGGGAGCAAATCCCATCACGTGCACCAAATAATCTGTAGCGGCGCGTTGGCTGATCACCTCGGAACGGGGGTTATCTCTTCCTAGGTCATTTTGAGTGGCAATCCTGCCATAGTCGTGCAAAAATCCGACAACTTGCATGGCTGCGATATCCTCTTGGCTCATTGCTTGAGCTTCCGGATGCCCCAAATCGCGGTAGTGCTGAATAATGTGAGGGATGAACTGAGCGACAAAGCAGGCGTGCATGATCCCGTGGCGAGGATAAAAGTCGGCGCCTGCGAAGATCGTTTGCCCGCGCAAGCCGTGGGTTCCTTGCGATTGATAGGCAGCAAATTGCTGCCTTAGCTCTTCTTGAGGGGGCTTGCTTTGGTAAAAGGCGACCAATTGAGGAGCATGGTCTGCGAATTGGCTGGAGCGGATCCGGGTAAACCGGTCTAGCTCAATCGAGGCTTCAGGAGCTGTAGAAAGAGATCGCGCCTGAGAGGTGTCAAACAAAGCATTAAACGGAGTCATGGCCTGCAATGACGGGGCCAATTGGATCTTTTGGAACAGATCGTAAACGGCCAAGACAAGCCCTAAAGCGAATGTTTCAAGTGCGCCGCGCACGATCTGAGAGATGCATCGGTCGCGAAGCTCGCGCGAATAAGGTTCAGTCGCTATCTGGTAAATGCTGAAGAGCACACGACCAACTCCAACAACTGAGCCGATTGCGGGAATATAGCCGGCCATGTTGCTGACAGGGCTGTTATAAAAACCGGAAATCGTAAAGTCATCGGGAAAGGTGAGGGGAGCGGACTGGGATGCTAAAGCGCCTAATGCCTGGCCTGCCATAAGAGCGACTCCTGTAAAAAATTTTTACAGGCATTATACCTTAGTTCGAATACAAGAGTCCAGATGAATAATATCGTTAAATTAAGTTAGATATCCCTTTTGTTTTAAAACAGAAATTCCGCGAATTAATATAAAGAAAACTGAAAAATGACTTATTAAACGATGTAATCATTCCCATGCAATAAATTTTTATTTGAAAGAAACAAATTCCCATAATCTGCTTCTTAATCTTTACCAACTTAACTCTCAAAAGGAGGGGCTCAGGAATCCATCGATCAGATCCCCGAAAGGATTGAAAAGGCGGATCTTAGCGATCCGCAGCACATTGAAACCGCTTACAGGGGAACAGCTCTGGCGAGGAATTGGTTTAGCCTGTCAATCGAACTGACTTTCTTTATTTCTTCTCTGAACTCTTCGATAAGGGAAGCGCCCGGAGAGCGTAAAGTCGGAGGGGCAAACGCATAGCCATACCCGGTTTTGTACGGCGTATACCCAGCTAATTCCAACATGAGAAGTTCCCGTCCTAACGCTCTGGGGCGCTTTTCTTTTGAATCCCAAATGAGATCAGATGAAATGGACTTCAATCCAACGTGAAACTCTTTATTGGCGCCAATTGCCCCATAAATGAAACAGTCATTGAGGAATACGTACCAATTTGCTGCATTGATGACAGCGCCTTCTCTAAGATGAGAATCCAAGAGGCTTTTTCTCTCTCTGGACGATAGATCGGGATATGTCTGCAGAAACAACTCTTTAATTTCTTTTTGCGCTGTTGTTGCCGGTACCACAGCAACGGTTCCAAAATTTTGAGCTGCCAGGACATCTGAGCGTATCTCTTCGGTTCCTAGAACAAAAAAAGGGAGGCGCTCGCTTGCTCCCGCTTTGATAGCTGCCAACCAATCGCTTGCCGCTTTTTTTGGCAGGATATTTGGAGCTAGTTTCTGACTTTCACGAAAGATCTCTGCGTATGAAATCTTTTTAAAATCAGCTTCCGTATACTGATGTGGGTTCTTAGGATTTAGTATTACAGCCATAACACCTCTAAAATTTAAATTATTTATAACATCTAAAATGTGAACGATTAATTTAATATCCGTATATATTTATATCAATTTAACGTTAAAATTTTATAAATATTTTCAAAAAAAAACAAACCCAGATTTAAATCATTCATAATTAGCGTTAAAAAAAATCTTTGCATACAGATCAAGAGTAATTTCTGAGAGCCTGAACTCAATGGTTCCATTTGATGGACAGAGGGGATTTTTTGAAGGCGCTTATTTCGGGGAAGGACCAGGAATATCCGTCGCGGCTTGACTTACGACGATCCGCGTAAATTAATGAGCCGGCAGCGGATTTCGGAAGGCATTTCCGGAAGCATCGGGTTATTAGAATAGAGAAGCCAGTGAAGTCCAGCAAGGTTGCCAAATTCGGGAGGCCAACTATCCAGTTTGTTATGATCAATGTAAAGTTGGACAAGCCTGATAAGTCTGCCGATTTCGGGTGGTAGAGTTCTGAGTTCATTATGATCTAAATTCAGATACTTTAGCTCAACGAGACTTTCGATTTGGGGAGGCAAGCTCTCAAGTCTGTTGTGGCTTAGGTCAAGGTGCGCTAGTTGAACAAGTCCTTTGATTTGCGGTGGCAAGGTGAATAAGCGGTTGTTCTGCAAGTTCAGTGTTTTGAGTTGTGTAAAGATGCCGATTTCTGAAGGTAAAACTTCCAGCTCCAGATTTGAAAGATCTAAGGATTGAACCTTGTTGATCCGCTCAGCATTCGCGGGATCATTCAGCCAGGCGCGAATTTCATTGGCATGCTGAAGTATGTGTTCATTCTCATGGAAGCCAAGCAGCCCGGGATGAAGCCTTCCCCACACTTTTTCCAAAGAGGAGTCGAAAAGCGTCTGATAATCCCGTGGCAAAACGAGCGTCGTTGGGGGAGGAAGCAGTTTGGACGAGAGGGCCTGAAATTTGGGTAGGACTGATCCGATCATTCCTTGATGGACCCCTTCGATGTCTTCTATAGCTTGAACAAAAAATGGAAGCTTAAAACAGGGCAGTTCTTTGACCATATGCCAATAGGGCTTTAAAACTGCTAGTTCAGCAACTTGGTTCCACAGCGTGCAGACTTCGCGGACAGTTCGCAAGTTCAACAAGTCGGCCGGCTTGTTGTTCCCTGACATAAAGGAGAAGACCTGCGATAGGGCTTGCGGCGATTCAGAAGCGCTGATCATTTGACCGCTTGGATTTGACCCCCGCGCATATTCTAGAGCTTGTAAAGGATCAAAGCTCTTGAAACTAACATTTCCAGACATTGATCTCACTCGTTGCAAGGGACAGACCTGCGTGATCCGTCCCTTAATGGTTATTTAGTAAGCCCCGCCGAGATTAGTAAGTCGTGTGCGGATTTCCAAAGGCAGCTCCGGCAGCAGTGGATTGCCATCATAGAAAAGTCTGAAGAGTCCTGAGAGGTCGCCGATCTCCGGAGGCCAGCTTGACAGCTGGTTGTTGTCTAGGGAAAGAAATTGGAGGTTCTTTAAGCTGCCGATTTGGGAAGGCAGGCTCTGCAGTTCATTGTCATTGATGAGGAGCCGCTCTAGTTCTCCAAGCCCTGCGATTTGAGGAGGAAGACCTTGCAGCTTGTTTTGTTGTAAATGAAGCCAACACAGCGCAATCAGATTGCCAATCTCACCAGGAAGGTCCTTTAAGAGGTTCTTTGATAATGAAAGTGTAATCAGTTTGGTCAAGAATCCAATTTCAGCAGGCAGGCTTTCCAAGCGGTTGCCTTCAAGATAGAGGTATTTGAGGTTGGCAAGGCCTTTAATTTCATGGGGCAGCTCTACTAGTTGGTTATTGTTGATATAACACATTTCTAATTGACGGAGGGCGCCAAATTGCGGGGGCAGAGCTTTTAATTGATTATTATTTAACCAAAGGTTCTTTAGTTCCGTGAAATTGCCGATTTGAGGAGGAACATTTTGCAGGAGGTTGCCATTAGCATTTAGGTCTTTTAGATGAACGAGATTGCCGATCTCTTCGGGCAGGCTTTCTAGTAGGTTGTCGTTCAATACAAGGACGTTAAGTTGAACCATACTGCCGATTTGGGGAGGAAGGGTCTTAAGATGATTGTTGCCGACGTTTAGGTTTTCTAGCTGAGGAAGATCGAATAGAACTGCGGGCAGGCTTTCCAGCTCGTTATGATCCAGCGTGAGTATCTGGAGTTTAGCAAGGTTGGCGAATTGAGCTGGGAGGTTTGAAAGACGGTTGTTGGCTAGATAAAGGAAGTTTAATTGGCCGAAACAGCCGATCTCCGGAGGCAAAACTTCCAAATGAAGGTGTGAAAGATCTAAAAATGTAACCTGATTGATCCGTTCAGCATGTGCAGGATCGTTTAGCCATGCGCGAATTTCATCGGCATTTCCAGGAATCGTTTCATCGGGCTGAAAGTTAAGGTCTGCATGAAGCCTGCTCCAGACTTTTTCTAGCGAAGCATTATAAAGCCCTTGATAATCCCGAGGTAAAACCAATGTGGCTGGAGGGGGAAGCAGTTTTGCAGACAGGCCTTGAAATTTGGAAAAAAAAGACTGGGCGACGCTAGGATTCGCCGTTTCGATCTGCTCGAACACCTGGGCAAACGGAGGAAGCTTAAAACAGGGCAGTTCTTTGACCATATGCCAGTAGGGCTTTAAAACTGCTAGTTCAGCGACTTGGTTCCACAGCGTGCAGACTTCGCGGACTGGACGCAGGTTCAACAAGTCGCCCGGCTGGTTATTCCCTGACATAAAGGAGAAGACCTGCGATAGGGCCTGAGGTGATTGATCTGAAACACTCTGACCACCTTGACTTTCATTAGAAGCATCATCCGGGTTTTGTGGAATCTGATAAGGATCGTTAATACTACGATTAAAATTAATATTATAAGGCATTGAAATCCCCAAGAAAATTGTTAATTTGCGTTTAAATTTTATTTAAAAGATATCATTTATGTATAGATAAACTTTAATTACACAATCAAAATTTTCACCGAGAATTAATAGTTAGAACGATACGAGATGATAGGGGGACGTTGCCGATCTTTAACAGTTAAGACTATAACCAACTAATTATTAAAAGTATAGCTCTATATTCAACTGAAGGAAGCTGTGTTCCAGATTAACAAAACGTCTGATAATTGATGTTATGTTGGAGTTCGAGGATAAAGAACGGTCACGTTGATCCCGGCCAGTTGCGGATCGGCAAAATCGATCGGGAAAAAGCTGGAATGGGATATTTGGGGTGTCAAATGAGATAAGCCAGAGATCAAGAAAGCCGGTTTCTTCCCAGCTCCCGAAAATTGGGCAATGGTTTTGACCATCTCCTCGTTGCGCTCCAACATGACTGCTTTGTCGTTCATATATCGGATCATGGGCAGAAGAAGTTCATTTTCTCTATAAAATGCAAAGGAATCGCTTTGCAACTTGCTCGAATCCTCTTGGACCTCGGATAAGCTATATTTTCCGGTCTTCTCCATGTCCATTTTCTTCAAGGCCAATGAGATTTCACGCTGCCGGATCTCCTCGATTTTTTGGACCATTTCCGGTGTTTTTCCAATCGCTTCCGAGACCCGGGACTTATCCCATCCATAGACATTAAAGCTTTGGGAAAGGAATACAGACTGGATATTGGTCTTCTGATCGATTCGAACGCCGGCCTTTTCGGCTTCGACTAAAATGGGACTGTCCTTATCGGCAAAAGTGTCAATAAAGAGCGTATTGGTCTTTCGATGGGCCAGGCTATCATGATGTTCGCAGAGAAGAAAAACATGGGTCTCTTCCAAGGAATGCTTTAACGGATAAACAATAGCGTAGTTGTTCGCGATAAACTCAGATAAAGAAGCGGCTGCCATGATAATCTCCTAAATGTTGATTTAATCCTCTTCAACGGATCCTTCGACAGGATTCCCATACAGATGAAGAGATGGGATCTTTTCACAGAAAGCCGCATCCTCTTCTGTTAGCTCCTTGATCCAATTGTGAGAGAGATCTAATTCCTTGAGATTGGGCAAGGACGCCGCCTCTAACGGAATATGCTTGAACTGATTTTCAAAGAGATAAAACGATTCCAAACTGGCCAATAGGCCGATCTGAGCAGGAAGCTTTGGGATCAGGTTACCGCTCAGATTGAGCTTTTTTAGTTCAGCCAAGTAACAAATATCGGGAGGAACTTCAGAAAATTCATTGTGGCTCAAATTGAGCTCCTGAAGCTGAGTTAAACCCCTGATTTCAAGAGGGACCGCAATGAGTTGGTTTCCAGATAAGTTTAGGCAGGTCAAATGGGGCAGAAATAGGATCTCGCGCGGAAGCGACTGCAAACCTTTGTCATTCAGGTCCAGCCGCGTGATCTGGCTTAAACGATCAGCTAGGGCAGGATCGGATAGAAAACGACGCATTTCATCCGGAGTTTTAAGAGAGATCGAGACACCCAGGATCCGCTTGACCTCTTGTCCCAGCGTCATTAAAGAACTTTCGTCATCGTTCAAACCACGCTGAAAAAGAGTCGCCTTTTGCTTCTGATAGGTCACGGTCGTTTCAACAAATTTGACAGCGCCATCTCTTAGACGATCATTAGGTACAGCCTGCGCAATAGCAAGGGCATTGCAAAACTGGCCTCTGTGGATCATCTCGCCCGCAAGAGGAAAGAGGATATCATAGGCACGAACTGGGCTCAAAGTGGAGCTCTTAAGCATCAGTTTAGGAAGCTTCCCATCAGGAAACAGAGAAAAGACCTCGTTCATCATCTCTATCGATCCGCAATGCAAGGCAACATCGCAAATCGATCTGCCGTCCCGATATCGGCTATAGATATCGATCCCCTCGCTGATCAATTCCCTAAAAGCTGCCATGTCGTTGCTTTCAACTGCCCTTTTCAACTTTAAATCCCTTTCCTCTAAATGCAGTTCGTTGAAGTGGAACTCGGAGATCTTTTCCATATGGGCATCAAAGCAAGGGTCCTCAGTAGACGCGATCGCTTCAAACCACTCTTTTACCCTATCATGCTGTTTGGCCAGTAGGAAAGACTCCTTGATTTGCCGATGAACTCTTCCCAACACGGTTTCTGACAACGTTTCATGCCGGTTTGGATGGATGGCCAAGTTCGAAAGCGCATAAATCATCCGGATCGCCGGATTATCAGACGTTCCTGTAATCCTCTCCCCGTTGTCAAGCATCATAAATAGTGTTTTGAACTGGTCGACGTAAGCGCAGCCTAAAAGAAACAGGTAAACCTTCACATACGTATTGTCAGGGATGAAGAGATTGTGGAACGTCCCCTTGCCATCAACCTGTAACTCATGGGACTCCAATCTTGGCGCCAAAGCTAAGGTCGTCGCTCCGGAATAGGTAAATGGCCCACCGGAATTATGCAGATTTTCTAAAGCTTCCAACATCTCGCGCCAAATGACCGGAACTTCCTCTTTCTGTAAATGGATGTTTCGGAGTTTTGCTTCTACTTCATGGCAGAGTCTCTTAATGATCTCTGTATGCGCTTTTTTAAATTTTTCCATTTCGGAAGGGAATCGGCTTAAACCGACTGCCTCGCAGCAAAAATCATAGATCTTTTCTAAAGGAAGATCGAACTCAGACGAATTGAAAAAGTTCCAAAGAGCATCGACTTCGACCAAAGAAACATGATGGACCCTCTCTTCCGCACTTTTGAAATAGCACCTGCTCTCATCCCCTTCCAATCCAACGTAGCGGATATGCTTGGGCAAATCCCGAGCAAATTCAATTGAAAACTCAGAAACGCGGCTCCCCAGCACAAAAACACCTGGGCGGACAAGCGTTGCCAGGAACTTGAGAAGATTGTCTTTCCCTAAGCCGTTGTTGCAGGATTCCGTTGCAAGGACGCCTCCAGGACGAACACTTTTGCAAATCTTTTCCAATGACGCTTGATGCTCTCCGGCAAGCTCTGTTGAGACCACTCCTCCGTCAATTGACGTCAACGTGCATGTCTTCGGGGTCCCATGACCTCTAAAATGCAATTGATCAACTCCGCCCGGATAAGTCGATTGCAAATACTCGGCGACCTCGGCAAGCGTCCGAAATACCTTTGTGTCCACAGCAAGACCGTTTAGAGCTGCCGTCTCAACTCGAGCTAAAAATTGGGCCTCTGTATCCCTGAAAGCGCCAACCTTATCTTGTGGAGAAGTAATATAGAGAGCTACACGTTGCTGCGAAACTTCTGCTAAAGAATCCGCTGGGGACAATAATGGACTAGATGAAGACATCTTTGTCCTCAACCCGTTGAACGGTAATAACCGCTCAAGCTAGTAATAATTTTCTTTCTTAGGCTAGGCTGCTGCAGATCAGGGCTTGGCGTTTGAGATGAAGCTGGAGCTGGCGAGCTC
The DNA here is from genome assembly GCA_018239665.1 of Verrucomicrobiota bacterium. Taxonomy (GTDB): domain Bacteria; phylum Chlamydiota; class Chlamydiia; order Chlamydiales; family Rhabdochlamydiaceae; genus Acherontichlamydia. The sequence continues at coordinate 21,455 of JAFEGV010000005.1, forward strand.
GGTTTGGAATCTTCGCCCGAAATGCTCAATTCATCAACTTCGCTTGCAGAAGCTGAAATGCTATTCGATGTGCTCATGCTGGAAACATCTGGGCTGCTAGAAGATACAGGAATAGCCTCTTCAACTAAACGTTCTTGAAAAGCAGTTTTATTAAACAATTCGACAAGAGCTTTGTCCTCTTCGTCCAAATATCCATCCCTTGGATAAATGTATTCATATTCGCCCATGTTAAGATAGATACCCGCGAGCTCCTCGTCATCATCCGTTTCAATGAATTCAGCGCCCAAAATCCGGTCGGGGTTCTGGACGTATAGAGATTCGAATACAGCGCGGGCAGCATTAATGTAATCTGCATCCGTTCTCGAGAGCTGGATGTGTTCGACTGATCGGTTTGGTGTGATATTTTCGACAATCTTGGCTGGAAATTCTTTCATAAAATGCAAGGGGTACGTCCAGCTCATTCCACATCCGTACATGTACATTTGTCGATCATCTTTTAAATCGATGTAAGCGCATCGCAAAATCAAATCATCAGCCTTCAAAAGTTTTGTTGGAATTTCGAGATTGCTCAGATCTGCGTTTAAGTTGCCAACTTGCCAACGCTCTCTGCTTGGAGGAAGAAGCTCGTCAGGAAATAGTCCTGTGACATCTTCAAGATGGTCGATACCAATGGCTTCTAATTGATCTTGTATTTCCAGATTTGGATGAAAAATGCGTTGATTAGCTTCGATTCCCATAAATACACCTAAATTTAAAATTAAATATTATCTAAAAACATTATATCATAACTTTTAAATAAAATAAATATATTTTTAAGAAATAAAAAAGCGAAACCAAACTTAATTACAAAAAATTTTTACACTTAAACTTGAAGAATTTGAAAGATCGACTTAATAGATTAATAATAAGGTGTTTAAATAGAAATTCCCTGCCAAGGACTAAGAATGGCAGGGAATGAATTGAGAGATGAACTTATGACATCGACTCGGCGGCCTTAACCTGTTCCGGCTGGCTTAAATGGGTTTCGAGCGACGTTTGTTCCAATGTTTCTAAATCGATCACGGTCACAGCAAATGTGTCCTTTACCTTGTCCTTTGGAACAAAGAGGATCCTGTGGAAGGTGGAATAGGGGGAAACAACCTCGCCTTTTTCCTTTAAAGACTTCGCATGGAAATCTTTTTTAAGGTTCCGGTGATGGGTATAGGTCCTGATCCCGTCAATTGTGCTAGGGATCATAAAGGGCCAAAACAAGAAACTGAGGATCTTCCAACCCACAGCCCTTGGAATAGTCGATTTAGTGACTTTGAATGCGACCTTTTTAGGATCGATATGAGGAAGGTCGACCGAACTTGCGCAAAGCGAGTATTCATTGGCCGTGTTGTTTTGAACATTGACTTGAACAGGAACAACGCCGCGGCTAATGAGGTCGTGGCCCAGGAGAAACTTGCTTTCATCCGGCGTAAAAGACTTAGCTGTTACGACGACTTCATGTTCCGGAGTAAACGGCAAAACTTCCGGTACGATGGACCCAAAAGACGCTGCAAAGCGTTTCTGTTCCATTCCTGTCATGACTGACAGCGCGCCTGCAATGCCGATCATTCCATAAGAAAAATACTTCTTCATAATCCTCCAACTTAAAATAATTTAGATCAAAATCATAGTGTCAATTTGCGTTTATTTCAACAATTAAAATAACATTAATTACTCGCAACGCAACTCATTAATAACCAGAAAAAATGAGAAGTTGAAAAATTTGACTTCCTCTAATATTCTTAACCAAATCTTTACAATGGGAAAAAATTTATGCGAGAGATTGCGTTTCAAGCCAATTGGACCCGTGAAAATTGCCTCTTGCAATACAATCTTTCAGACATTGTCTCCTCCCCTTTCCACTCGACTTGTCAAAAAATTTATCTATGTTTTACCCGGACATTGCAATATATCAATGAATGGATCGGATACCCTTTGCACCAATATGCAAAACAATATCTTGTCGGAGGGATGCGCGATACGCGGGAACAGTATTTAGCGGCAACGCAAGCATGGATACAGCGCTGGGAAGGACCTTCCGCTTCTTTAGAAGATCGCCGTCTGCGCCTGGCTTACGAACCTTTCCGATTGATGATGACAACTCCCGATGGGGTTCAAATCGAAGGGACCTTATATCGATCTTTGCGGAGCCAAAATCCCGATATCCCAACCATCATTTGCACGAATCCTAACTGGGCCGACATCTCGAGAGAAAATGGATGGAACTGGCTTCTGGACAAAGGACTTAGGAGCCCCCTTCCCTTCAACATCATCGTATTTGATTTTCGGGCGTGCGCAGGACAGGCTGGAGAACTCCATACTCCCGGCGACCTCACACTCGATGCCGACTGTTTCTACCAGTTCGCGCAGAGATCTCTGCATGTTTCAGAGCCTAACATCCACTTCATTGGATTTTGCACGGGAGCTCAAGTTGCTGCGACATTGGCAGCCCTTCATCCCTCTTCAGGAAGATTGGTCAGTCATAATTCCACCTACAATATCGGCGAGCTTATGCATCAATCCCCCTTCATCCAAGAAGAGGCGGAACGAAATGGGACTTCTTGTTTTTGTCTGTTGAAAGAACTAGTCCGCGCCTACATCAAGTGGAGCGGCTGGGCGATGGATGTGTCCGATGCCCTCAATACAACTCACAATAGGACTCTCTTTACCCATCACGCCGAAGACCGGTTCGTCCCACGAGATCTCCACGCTTACAATGCAATTGATCCGGAGAGGGCCGTCCACACGGCAATCCTGAGAACGAAACCGACAGTACAGATGCGCGATCCCGAGTATGCGGCACACTGGATGCCCCTCTTCTTATGCGAAGATGAAAATGGCCTGAGCGCAACTAAAAAAATTGTTAATTTTATCCTTGGACAGGATGTGTTCCATAGGACGACTGATCTTGAGTTCCGCAACCGCTACATCGTCCACGGCCACCGCAACCGCCTAAGGGATATCGAGTTGGTGCGCACGGCTTAAGAGGGTCTCCTTTAGTATTTTCGAAAATCTTAAAATCGCCTAAAATTGACCCGAATTTCGGCATACAAAAATTTGAGCAAAAAAATGTTTGTCATCCGCTTGATCATCATGGCCTTTGTCATTCTAGGGATCGCCCATTGCATCCCCGGCATTGAAGTTCCCAGTTTTTGGGCTGCGGCATTTTTTGCGCTTATCCTTGGAATTTTGAATGCGATCGTCCGCCCCCTTCTGCTGATCTTTACTTTACCGATCACGATCCTCACCGTCGGCCTATTTGCCCTGATCATTAACGCGCTGACGTTTTGGATGGCAGGAAGCCTCTCATTCGGCGTTGAAGTGACCTCTTTCTCTGGAGCTTTCTGGGGAGGAGCCATTGTCTGGGCTACCAGCGCCCTTCTCAACCGCCTCCAGTGGTCTCATGCCGAAATGGCCTGAGAACCAAAGCAAGCTTAAGACCAATGCTGTTCCACTATTAAAAGCCTCCCGCCGATTGCGGAGGGATATTTAGGAACCGTCATGCAGGTCGGCATCCTCTGAGCTGCCAGAGCTCTCCTCATCCGACTCCATTGATCCCTCGTTGAAATTGCCTGAAAGAGCTTCTGCTGCATCGAAGTCATCGTACAGTTGCGCAATATCGTAGGCCGTATAACCATTGCCATTTTTTAAATAGGGATCTGCGCCTGCTTTGACCAGGACATCGATGATAGGGTATGCAGATCTGGAAACAGCCTGATGCAGAGCTGTCCCTCTGCTTGAATCTTGAAGATTAGGATCGGCTCCCAGCCACAACAACATGTCCACAGACTCGATATGGCCATGTTCAACGGCAAGATTAAGAGGGCGTTGGCCTACCTGATTGGGTGCATCGATCACTTTTGAAGAAAAGAGCTGCGGAAGGATCTCAAAGAAATTAGCCCGAATAGCTACTTCGAACAATTCTGATGCGTCAAGGCAAGCGATTTCGTTGATAAACAAGATCTGATCGGAAAAAGTAGTGGAATGATCATTGCTGATCAATTTATTGATATAATCTCGTAGCATGGGAACTTTAAGTGAATGATTTGCGTAAGAGCGCAACTTGCTCTTAAAATCGTTAAAACGTTCCAGCCCGTCGTGGGCATAACGCTCTTGCAACCAATCTTCCATTGGAACGTCAGGATCCAACACGACAATGTTTACATCGCCTTCGGTTGCTTCCGCTTCCATTGCAATTGGTTCAAAAAGTTCAATGCTTGGAAACTCTCGAAGGATCTGCTCCTCGTAAAATCTCTGTAAACCGGAAACAACCGCATCAACGCATCCTCCGGCTTGCTTAACAAGAACATCGGACCATTTTTCCAATACGCCGTTTGCTTTTGCTAGATGATAGGAGTTTTTGACGGTTTTAATCGCGAGAACCAGCTTGTCATCGATTGCTATCCCGTCTTTGGGATGGATGGCCAGGCTCGAAAGGGCATAGATGCACTCAGATATATCGCAAACATCCATTTTCAGTTGAGGTTGTGCAAGAAGGTGGAATAAAGCCTTGTGCTTGTCCAGAAGGGCAATGCCGAGTAAAAATAAATAGGCGGTTTCTCTTTCTGATTTGTTCCCGGCATCCCAGGTCATCTCATTTCCATTAATGATTAAATCAGCAGAGCGTTCAGCTGAAGAAATCCCCAAGTGTCGCAATGATTCAATTCCCGAGCATAGGTCCAGTTCCTCCAAGGCCCCTTGCCAAAAAGGGCTAACGACTGCGCTGTTGGCAGGGGTTGATGCCAAGCGTTCTTTGACCGTCTGGATATCGCTAAAATGCTGCTTGAGCAGAGGTTTGTTTTCTTCTACTGTTTTCGCATAAGATTCCTGATCGTTGCGCTGTCCTATAAGCCGATAGCTAAGAACATATGACTCGGGGGAATTTCCTAAAAAACCCCAGAGGGCGTCAAGTTGTTCCGGAGAGACATTCTGGACCCTTTGCGATTCCGTTTTATAATAGATCCGCGTCTCATCGGTCCCGTTTAGGGAAAAGCACCGGTAAAAGTGAGGCACTCCCGGCTGAAATTGGATATCAAATTCATTGATTTTGCTGCCAATGACAACGACATCCGATCGGCATAGGCCGGCTAAATGCTTCAGAAGATTATCTTTCCCTGCTCCATTGGAACATGATTCCGTGGCTAGAAGCCCACCTTTTTCAATCGCCTGACAAATTTTTTTGACCGATTCATGAGAGTGGGAGTTAGTGGGCTTCGAAGCAATCCCAGCAGGTTCTTCAGACAATACGAAATGATCATCCCCACCATGCCCTCTCCACGTCATCATGTGGACACCGTCGGGGTATGTTTTAACAAGAAATTGGGCTACGTCTTCAAATGTTTTGAAGGCAGTGAGGCGATCAACTGTTAGCCCGTCTTCTTCTAGGACACGGACCCGCTTTTCCAGGCCATTCTCAGTAGAAATAAAAGCTTTGTTGCGATCAACCTGCGAAGTCAAAAATATCGCAGTCTTATTACCTACATTTAAATCAGAACTCATAATAAACCAAAAAAAATTATTTAATTATTAATAATAACATGCATTTTCTAACGTATAATTATACATAAAAATCGTAAATAAATGATTAATTAACATGCTCATGGCGATTTTTTTTGGTTTATTTTATAAAATGCTAATCATCAACGAAATACAATCTATTAAACTTTTTTATAACAGACAAGCAACCAAAAAAAACATTGTAAAAATAAATTAATTACTATTATTCCATTCAACACAAAGTTGTTGTATAATCTTTACAAAAAAATTTTTTAAAATGACAGCAACTCTAAACGCTTTTACACCTCAACTATTAGACTCGACTGTTCATCTGCGCGCTTATTTAAGCGGTCATGAAGCGATCGGTCAAATTAACCGGCAAGCTGCAAATCCTATTCCCAGCGCCGCAAGCAAGTTGAACGACCGGTGGGAAGTTTTTAAATGGGAAGTCGATTCCACATTCCAGGATATCTATTCCATTTTCTTATCAGCTGTCAGCAGCCTCCTTAAATGCATCGGAGCGACCGATTTGGCCAAGCGATGCCATGTCGCCTCCCGCCAGGCAAGAGCCTCAACGTTATTCCTGACCCATCACAATGAGATGGGAAATAACTTTTTGATGTCGAGCCTCAATACTCACCGGACCGATACAGATGAGCTCTATTTGCACCCATCCTTAGAGCCGGGCTCTCATCCGTTGTTTGAGATCCGAGACATCCATGGAACAATCCAAGGGGTTAATTTTTTTCATCAGCGCGGCATTTGCCGCGGAATGGCCAATTGGTTTTTCTTCCTCTATTTCCAAACGCAGGCTCAATATACCGATCCCGACGAGCACATCAAAGCTGTCACCCAGCAATTTGAAGCAGGAGCTCCTAAAGAAGCCTCCCTTCTCCATTCCCTTAGCGAAGAAGCAACGACCCAACTTTTGAACATGGACAGGCAACTCGATGTGCTCAACTGCGATCCCATGGTCCTGAATGACCGGCAAATAGCTGAACAGCTCTGCGCATTGCCGCCGGGAGCTTATGCGCTATACTCTTCATCCCATCGCGTGAATTGGATCAATTTAGGAGGTTCAAGAGGCTATTTTTATAATCCCAGCTTCGGCTCCGATCGAATCCAAGGGACAGAAGACCTCACCAAATGTGTGAAAGAATTTGTAAAGACCCATCATGTGACTCCCCTAACACCTAATCTATTGATCGATAGGATTTCGCCGCACAATTAATTCATTCCGTATATAATCGGCAGCATGACTCCTCTGACAGCATTGATTGCAACCTATCCCCTTCTACCCTACCCGCATCGATCGCGGACGCACAAGCTTCACTCCTTTGCATTTGCCGATTGCAAATGCTATGTCAAACGGGATGACGAGCTAGGCTTTGGCATCAGCGGCTCCAAGCTGAGAAAATATCTATCGCTTTTACCCCCGATCCTAGAGAAGAGGCCCCAACAAGCTGTCGTCATGGGCGGCAGCTTTTCCAACCACGTTCTTTCGATCTCCCAGCTATTGCGCGAATGGCAGATTGAGCCTGTCCTTTTTTTGCTTAGGACACCCCGGCAGCAATTGCATGGAAATGCTTTATGGACCTCTTTATTTGCAAGCAAGGAGCATGTCCATTGGATTCCCCGAGGCAATTGGGATAATCTCGACGCTCTAGCAATTGATTATCAGACGTTGCAAGAAAAAAATGGAACCTCTGTTGCGATCATCCCCAAAGGAGGAAACTGCCGCGATGCCCTCCCCGGCGCGCTGACTTTAGCTGAACAGATCTTGGTCCATGAACAAGAGATCGGCGCACCTTTTGACCACGTGTTTGTCGATGCGGGAACGGGAATGATGGCTGCCGCCCTTATCCTAGCCTTTGCCGCGATAAGAAAGCCTTGCAAGGTCCACGTCCTTCTCATTGCCCAATCGGATGCAGAGTTTCAAGAAGTCTTGTCCGAGCGCGCGGCTGACTGGAAAGTCCTGTTTGGCACAGAACTCTCCCCTCCATTCCTGTATAAAACCTACGTTCCCCTAAATGCCCCTTCTTTTGGCGCTACCAATGCACGGGTTTTTAAAACAATTTCTCATATTGCGCGCCAGGAAGGTTTTCTGACCGATCCCATTTTTACCGCTAAGCTGTTTGATGAGGGACAACAGATCATTGTGCAAGATCAGCTCAAAGGAAACATCCTATTCGTCCATTCGGGCGGAGGCCTGTCCCTTTCCGGGTTCCAAGAACAGATAGGCCGTTTGCAAAACTCCGGGACCCTAAAAAATTATTGATTTTATTACAGGATCAAACGGCAAAAACTTGAGTTTTTTGCTTCTTATTTGATATATACATTTGCAGTTTATTATACCGACAACAATCTGAAGAATCGAGAATTTGGCAATGCCGATTCTTCAGGTTGTTTCGGTATACATATAATTGACTAAGGAGAGTCCCGATGGCTCAAACTTTGCAAAGCTTAGATTCGCTGCCCCATTTTTCCGGGGCTGATGCTTTTCTTTCCGTTATGAACCGGTCCCAGCTCGGCCTTGAAGATGATGAAATAACAATTCCGGGAAGGCCCCTTCGGGTCATCATCCGCATTATTTTTACCACGATCACCCTTCCTTTTTTTGCCATAGCGGGAGCAGCGTATAATTTAACGGTCACAGGGTCCAAACTGTTCCTTGCGACGACATCTGTGATTGCAAAAAATTACTTTGAGATGGAGCGGCCCGGATACTACATTAACGAAGGGCTCTATCACATTTCCATAACCGTTTTCGACCTCTCGATCTTTTTTGTCTTCCCCTTGCTCGTGACAACCTATGCCTTGCTGCCCAATGCGACGACCCGCCTCTATTATGGAATGACCCAATGGCTGCAATTTAGGATGGTCGGAAAATGAAAAAAAATGTCTTGGTCACAGGATCCACAAAAGGGATTGGCCTAGCTGCAACCGAATGGTTGACGGAGAGCGGCTACCGCGTTATTGGAATTGCCCGCAGCGAGACCAAACAACCGTTTCCAGGCAAACTTTTTCTTTGCGATCTCAGCGATGCCGAAGAGACCAAAAAAATTCTTAGCAAGATCGAAAAAGAATATCCCATTGATGCCATCGTCAACAATGTGGGCACAAACTTTCCTCAGCCGATCGAACAGATCGATCTCGATACCTATCAGATGATCATGGACGTCAACGTCCGTTCCGCCATCTTGGTTACCCAAGCTTTATGTCCCGGAATGAAAAAAAGGAAATGGGGACGGATCATCAATATAGCCTCGAGGGCCATCTTTGGTTCCGCCAACCGGACGGTTTATTCTGCCGCCAAAAGCGCCCTTATCGGCTGCACAAGGACATGGGCATTGGAGCTCGCCCCCTTTGCCATCACGGTCAACGCCGTAGCTCCCGGCCCGATTGAAACGGAACTATTGCGTCGGTCTCGCCCCAAGGGAAGCGCCGCCGAAAAGGAACTTTTAGCAGGAATTCCTTTGCAAAGAGTTGGACTTCCGTCCGAGGTCGCAGCCTTGATCGGATTTCTGATCTCGGAGGAAGCCGGATACATCACAGGCCAGACGATCTCAGTCGATGGCGGCGGCAGCCTATAAGTAAGCTCGCCCTTCTCTAAAACTTAGTTTAAGAGAATTCGATTTTTCTTCCGACTTACTGCCAACCTTACGTGTGGATTAAAAAGTTGTCTTTCTGCTAGGATTATCAGGTTACAAGATTGAATAGTAAGGAATTAGTTATGCCAAAAAAGAAGAAGTCGCCTTGGGTCATTTTTATCGCCATCGTTCTGGCTATGTTTGTCGGATCCTGGTCGGGAACAGAAACCACAATTTTTGGCATTAAACTCTATTCCGCCTATGATTTGCTCGGCAAGCTGTTCATCAATGCCTTGACCTTAGTTGTCGTTCCCCTCGTCTCCTCATCGATTATCACAGGGGTAGCGCGGATAGGGAACGATGCTGCGTTTGGCAGATTAGGGTTAAAGACCTTTGCCTTCTACCTCACGACAAGCTTGGTCGCCATTCTTCTGGGCCTTCTCTTTGTCAATCTCTTCAATCCGGGTTCCGTGATCCATCCCGACACGTTAAAGAATTATGCCTCGATCGACGCCTCCTCTGTGCAGCAGCACTTGAGCACTCAAGAAGGTCATAAGATCACAGAAGTGATCCTGCAAATTATCCCTTCGAACGTCGTCGAAGCCTTTTCCCATGGGCAAATGCTCGGTTTGATCTTCTTTAGCTTGATCTTCGGCTATTCCATTTCCAAAATTGAATCCCATCCTTCTTCGATCCTGATCGGGTTCTGGCAAGGGATATTCCAAGCCATGATCCGCATTACCCATATGGTCATGAAATTCTTGCCTTTGGGGGTTTTCTGCTTGGTGGCCAAAGTGTTCGCCACAACAGGGGTTGAATCGCTTCACTCCCTCGGGCTGTTCACAGCGTCGGTCATCTTAGGTCTACTGACTTTTGTCTTTGTCGCCTTGCCGCTGATTTTGAAGTATGTTGCCAAAGTCAAGCCTGTCCGCCACTTTAAGGCCATGGTCCCCGCATTGATCACAGCTTTTTCAACCAGCTCCTCTTCCGCAACCCTTCCGATTACCATCGATTGCGTCGAAAAAAGAGCTGGAGTGTCAAACAGGATCTGCAGTTTGGTCATTCCTCTCGGGACATCGCTCAATATGTCGGGATCTGCTCTCTACGAATGCGTTGCAGCGATGTTTGTCGCGCAAGCCTATGGGATCGACCTTTCCTTTTCGACCCAGTTTCTCGTCGTCCTGTTAGCGCTGATCACCTCGATCGGGGTTGCCGGCGTACCGTCAGCCAGCTTGGTAGCGGTCATCGTAATCTTAAAAGCGATCGGGCTTCCCGTAGAAGGGATCGGACTGTTCATTGCCGTCGATAGGATCTTGGACATGTGCCGAACGACAGTGAACGTCTTCAGCGATAGCTGCTGCGCCGTTCTCGTTGCCCGCACTGAAGGAGAAAAGCACGTTCTGGAAAAAGAGGTCTTTGAATAATGAGCGCTTCATCAACTCCGCGCCTAGGCGCTGCTCCAGATACCCGCTTTGAATCTCATAGCCGGCCGGCTGAATCAACTAAGCGAAAGCGGTCCATTTCGCAGGAGCAGATCGATGCTTTGATCATTAAAGCTCGAGCTGATTGGGCAGAAGATGCGAAGAAAAGGGCTCTTTCGCAAAGCACCTCCTCGCCTCTGAGAGAACCCTACTCCCCTCAATTAAAAAAACAACGCCATTTAGATGAGAACTCTGAGAAGCCTGCCGATCCCAGAGAAATAACACCAACAAACTACCTTCCTCAAAAGGATCCTGGGACATCGAGCACCCTGTCTCCTGAAACCCTAGACTATTGCGAACGTTTAAAGCAGAAGATGAAAGAAGCGATGGAACAGAGGCAAGCGCCTGAAGTGACTGCGATCAATCAGAAGTGGAAAATGTCTCTTGGCTATCTTTCAAATCCAGAACAAAAAAAATGAGTTATTAACTCGAGCATCCTGAATTAGATTAGGACAACGTTCTTTGATTCTGACTGTCCGAATTCATATTTTCGTTCTATGACTCTGATAAAACGATAACGGCAGATCCCGTAATTCTCCCATCTCGTAAATCACTTAAAGCCCTGTTTGCTTCTTCAAGAGGATATGCTGTTACTTGAGTATCAACTAAATGGCGGGAAGCAACTTCAAAAAATTGTTCTCCGTCCTCGCGAGTGAGATTGGCCACGGAACGTAAAAGGCGCTCTCCATAAATCAGTTCATAGGGAAAAGAAGGGATATCGCTCATGTGAATGCCGGCGCACACAACAGCTCCCCCTTTGTCAACTGCCCGAAGAGCTTGAGGAACTAATTGACCAACGGGTGCAAAAATGATCGCGGCATCCATTAAGACGGGAGGAGGTTCTTCTGAAGAACCGGCCCAAACAGCTCCCAATTTTTTGGCCAAGCTTTGCGCCGGCAGATCTTTAGGGCGGGTAAATGCATAGACCTCTTTTCCTTGCTGTTTGGCTATTTGAATTAAAATATGCGCAGAGGAACCAAACCCGTAAAAGCCTAACCTTTGAGCATTTCCCGTCATGCGAAGGGCCCGGAAGCCGATCAATCCCCCGCATAGAAGAGGAGCTACCTGTAAATTTGAATAGAGATCAGGCAGAAGGTAGCAATAATTTTCATTCGCCGTGCAATATTCCGCAAAACCTCCATTCAGTTGGTATCCTGTAAACAAAGCGTTCTCGCAAAGGTTCTCTCGATGAGACGCACAAAACCGGCACTGCCCGCAAGTTTGCCCAAGCCAAGGCACCCCGACCCTCTGTCCGATCTGAAAACGTTTTGCATTTGGTCCTTGCCGTATCACTTTCCCGACGATCTGATGCCCCATGATTAATGGCAGCCGGGGTGACGGAAGTTCTCCGTCGATGATGTGTAAATCGGTACGGCAAACGCCGCAAGCTTGGACCTGCAAAAGGACTTGCTCCTCTTGAGGTTCAGGAATAGGTATCTCAAGTAACCGCAAGGGAGTTTGAGGAGATTCTAAAACCATAGCGCGCATAAGAACCTATCCCAGTTATAGTTTTCCTCAATTGTAAATTCCGATCATCGGCATGAATGCATCTATACCGAAATAATCTGAAGAATCGGTTTCTTCCTGTGTCACCGGACGCTGAATTTAAGCCCGTCTCCATCGCCCAACTTATTCAAGTTGAGCTGCTTCGACGCCGGCATCGCCTGCCTCAAATTCAGGGCTGCGGAGACACGAAAAGGTTCTGTGAACCTTCGCAGTGCAAAGCAGGTGAAGCTGGCCTTGGCCGCGAACTGAGCTTGCCATATTCCCGATTTTTCAGGTTATTTCGGTATATGTCAATATTGTTTTAAATATGTTGAAAAGGCTTTCTATGAATTTTTGCGGGGCTTTGATGCAGAATGAGAGCAGGATATTAGGATTCTAATATCCTGCTAAAATGCGGGATGATTATCCGTTTTTACGCAGTTGGAGCAATTGCTCAGCCTGCTCGTCTGTGAGGATCTTTTCGAAATACTCCCACTGCATATCGGCAATCTTCGGATCAAAGCTCTTCACCTTTTCGTCTGCCCCGCCGTAACGGATGCCGACAAAAGGGATGTGGAGGGGTTCGATGGCCAAGGCGACGTTTTGAATGTGGCTCATCTTATCGTCGATCAGAACGATCTTCTTGGGAGGGGTCTTCATTTTTTTGATGAATGCGCTGAGAACAGGGCCTTTTTCTTCCGCAGGCGCCACAAAAATAATCCCATCTCGATAAAGAGAATCCTTCTGCTCAGGGAAAACTATTGGCCCTGCAATTTCCGATGTTTTAGAGAAGTCGATTAGAAGGGGGGCTAGTTGTTCTAAAGTGCGGGGAGCAAGCTCGGGAGGCCGCTTGGTAAGGGCGATCATTGAGACATGGGACTGGTGCATCTTTTTTAAAAGCTCGGGGATGGCCGGATCGACATGGCGCATGTGGGTCTTGCTCTGAACTGCGATCCAGTTAGGCACGACGATCTTTAATGCTTCGTCAATAGTGTGCCCCTTTTCCATGAAATGCTGAAGCCGGTGGGTAAACCATTGGTCTGAGCCCAGGTGCTGGGCCGTTTCGATTAAGGTATTATCGAGGTCGAAAACAAACAGGGTCCCTTCGGCGACATAATTTAAGGCGTGGGCCATGTCGTTCGTATCAGTCACCAGCTTCGATGCTTGCAAGGTGCTGCAAAGGGAAAAAATAGTGAATGTTAAATAAAAAATGCGGGAGCGGAGCTTCATAGAAGAACACCTCATAGGCTAAAATTCTGCGAGGACAATCGGCTCGATGACTTGTCTCAGCATGCTGCGCTTTTGCTCAGGAAACCAAATGAGCTGTTGTTCTATGGCTTGATCGATAAACATCTCATATCCGTAAACAAGGCGACAGTTTTTCCGCGAAGCTTTTAGCAAAAAGGGGGTATTTTTGGGAACATAAACAATATCCATGGCAACCGAGCTTGGAATGATCCATTGCTCATCGATCAGCTCCCCTTCCGGAATTGTATTGACGAGGATATCGTACCCTCGCTTCAAGATCTGAGGAAATAGATCAAACCCTCCGCCTTGGCATTGATAGATGTTTGCCAGATGCTCAGCTTTCGAGGCGGTGCGGTTCACGATGGTGACTTGCGCTCCCCTCTGAAGGGCCTCATAAATGATCGCTTTGGCAGCTCCTCCTGCCCCAATGATCAGAATATGCTTGTCCTTGACCGGCATTTTAGATTCGATTGCATTGAGGGCGCCGATCCCATCGGTATTATGTCCTGTCCATTTTCCATTTTCGACGGCGATCGTGTTGACGGCGCCAATGGCCTTTGCAGACGGGGTCAAGGAATCAAGAAATGGAACGACCTCCTCTTTTAAAGGCATCGTGATGCTGAGTCCTTTAAAGGGAAGCGCTTTGGCCGACTCGACAAAATAGGGAAGTTCGTCAGGGCGTACCGGCATCTTCACATAAACGGCATTTGCCCGATTTTTCTCAAAGACGGCGTTATGGATCCGATGCCCCAAACTTTTCTCAACGGGAAATCCGATCAGTCCATACAGCGCGGTGTTCAAGTTAAGCTGGGAGTGGCGATATGGATTCTCGATCTGGTCGACGCTCAGCTGTCCCGGAGCGGTTGTTTGAGAAATCGAAGCGTAGTCAAAGAGATTTCCCGCAACAGGGCCAAGGATCCTCGAGACCATTCCCGCCTCGCCCATTGCGATCCCAATTAATGTGCATTGATCCTTGTTCCTTCTGACAAAATGGAGCATGCGCAACGCATCATTGGATGTGTGGGCCATCACAGCAATTTTGTAGATATGGGCATACGGATTTTTCATGCCGGAGAGCAAGTGATCCAGGTCTTTGGGCGCATGGAGAAAATCATGGTAGGAGCAAATGAACTGGATCTGGGGAAATTGAGCTGCGAACTCCTTCCAATGCGTCAAAGAAATGTCGCATTCTAAATCGACATAATCGGGCCCAAGGGCGCTCAGTTCCTTTAAGAGGGAGATCCTCGCCTCTTCGGAGCCATTATACTCCCCTCCTTGGCGGACGGGGCGCAAGGTGAAGAGAAGCTTGAACGGACGCTTAGGGCCAAAGCTTTCCATCAGCTCTTTAATAGCCTTAAGGTCGACCGACTTAAAGAGGTCGAAGCGGAACTCAATCCCTTGAACTTTGTTAAGCGCTTGGTTTACAGTATCTTTGACCTCAAGAAGGGTGGGACCTGTCGCGATGCAGAAGAGCATAAGGATGAAGCCTCTTGACTAATGGATAAAATTAGATTATAATGTAGGGTAAATAAGAAAAAGGCAAAGTGTTTTTATCATGAATACGCAGTCCCTACAGGCTCTCGCCCCTGCGTCGCAAGAGGCTCTCTCTTCTTGCGCATCTTGCCGTTTTTACGTTTCTTTCTATTTCTATTTTGGCGCCTAAGCGCCAATACACATTTAAACCCTTACCACCCGTTGTTTAACTTTAAGGCCCGCAAAAGGCTGACAAAGGTTCTTTTGCTTCGACTTAAATGTTAAATCTTAGCTCTTCAAAGCCCAAGCGCTAGAGCGATACACAAGAGACGTTTTACGTCTAAAAACAAACTATAAGTTATTGGTTATAAAGGATTTACAATGTTAATTAAATTAAAGCAGCAGATCAGAAGCGATGCTCTTGCCATTCTGGTCCAAAAATTGAGCCAGCACGGAATGCACCATTGCATTTCCCAGGCAGGCGATGCGACGATACTAGGCCTGGAACAAAAGCCGACAGCAGACCTGCTCGGAGAAATTCAGGCCATGGAATGCGTTGATTCGGTCATGCCTATCGCCACCCCGTTCAAAATGGCCAGCAAGGCCTTCAAGCCCACCCGCTCCACCATCAAGATCAAAGATATCGAGATCGGCGGCGACCAGATCATCATGATGGCAGGGCCCTGTGCGATTGAAAGTGAAGAGCAGCTATTGACGATTGCGCGGCAGCTCAAAAACGCCAACGTCTCCGTCTTGCGGGGATCGGCTTTCAAACCGAGGACTTCCCCTTACAGCTTCCAAGGGATGGGCATTGAAGGGTTGAAGATCCATAAAAGGGCCCAGCAAGAGCACGGACTTGTGATCGAGACGGAAGTCATGGATGTGCGCGACGTGGAAGTGGTCGCCGAACACGTCGATATCGTCAGGATCGGCGCTAGGAACATGCAGAACTTCAACCTTCTTAAGGAAGTGGGACAATGCGGAAAACCGGTGATCTTGAAGAGGGGCATGTCGGCAACTGTCGAAGAGTGGCTGATGAGCGCTGAATACATCATGGCGCACGGAAATGAGCAGGTGATCTTGTGTGAACGGGGCATCCGAACCTTCGAAAACTCGACGCGCAGCACGCTTGACCTGAGCAGTGTCGCTGTGGCGAAGGGAATGACACACCTTCCTATCATCGTCGATCCAAGCCATGCGGCCGGACGCAAAGACATTATCCCAGCCCTTTCCAAAGCATCCGTTGCTTTGGGAGCGGACGGACTGCTCATTGAAGTGCACCATTTGCCGGCAGAGGCAAAATGCGATGGCAAGCAGGCCCTTCTACCTCATGAGCTTGCCCAGCTTTCCACAGAACTTAATACAATTGCCCATGCGATTGGGAGGCACCTATGAACTTGAACAATTTGCGCAATGAAGTCGATGAGATCAATGCTGAGATCATCGCTCTATTAGGAAAGAGGCTTAAGGTGACAAAGGAGATCGCCAAAGTCAAGCGGAACCAAACCCTTCCCGTAGATGATTGGGAAAGGGAAAAGCTCCAAAAACAGATGCTCCGGGAGCTGGCAAAGCAGCACAACTTAAGCCCTGCGATAATTGAAGAGATGTTCACGATGTTTGTGAACTATTCCAAAATGGAGATGAAAATGATCATGAACGAGAAGGAAAAGATCGGATGAAACGGATCATTTATCAAGGAGCGCAAGGCTCTTTTAGCGAATTGGCAGCCATCGCTGCGTTCGGGTCCGACGTCCAGCTCACGGGGAAAGAAACATTTCTTTCCCTTTATGAGGCCTTGCAGGGCGGTCAAGCCGATATCGCGGTTATCCCGATTGAGAACTCTTTAATTGGTTCCATATGGGAAAATTACGACCTGATGCACCAGTTCGAGATCCAGATCGTCGGAGAAAAGTTGCTGAAGATCGAACATTGCCTTTTGGGCATTGACGACTCGGAAGATGCGATCAAAAAGCTCAAACGGGTCTATTCTCATCCAAAGGCGCTGGACCAATGCCGCGCATTTTTCCGCTCCCATCCATGGATCGAGCCGGTTGTGCACTACGACACTGCAGGAGCCGCTGCAATGCTTGCGCAAACCCAAAATCCCGAGGAAGCCGCGATCGCAAGCTGCGAAACGGCTCAGCTGTATTCCCTGCGCGTGCTAAAAAAAGGGATCGCCGACAACCCTCAGAACTTCACTCGGTTCTTGTTTGCGGCAAAGAAAGGTGAAACGAAGAACGAAGGCTGCGAAGACACGAGAAGGTCCTGTGGATCTTCACAGTGCAAAGCAGGTGAAGCACCCTTGGGTGCGAACTGGGATGTGTATAAGTGCACTGTGCTGCTCACATTAAAGCATGAGCCGGGCGCATTGGCGGAAGTGCTGCAGAATTTTGCATGCAACGGGATCAATTTGACTAAAATTGAATCTCGTCCGATCATTGGCAAGCCATTCGAATATCTGTTCTACATCGACCTTCAGTTCCAGCCAAGCCAAAAGCATTTACTCGAACAGGCATTGAAAAACCTCCAAGAAATCACTCAAAGCTGTAAAATGCTTGGAACCTACAACAAGGACAGCTCATGTGTTTTACACGCATAGGGATCATCGGCCTAGGATTAATAGGCGGCTCGATTGCCAAGACGGCAAAAGCTAAAGATGGGACTGTTGAGATCGCCGCTTGTGATAAAAGCCGCAGCGAACTGGAACATGCCCTTCAAGCTAGAGTGATCGACCATGTCTTTGCTTCTATTGAAGAACTGGCCGACTGGGCAGAGCTTGTGATCATTGCTACACCGCTCGCCGAGCTTTCCTCCATTGCGCAATCGCTTGCGGCTCTATCTGTTGGGCACCCGTTGACCGTGGTGGACATCAGCAGCGTCAAAGGACAGATCTTACCCGTTTTGGAAAAACTCTCGAATGATCGGATTGAATTTGTCTCAACCCACCCGATGGCGGGCAAGGAGACATCGGGCTTTGCCTCAAGCTCCCCTACGCTTTTTGAAGGCGCTGCATGGATCATAACTCCGCATCGCAACAACAAAACACAGACGCTGGAAACAATAGAGCGTTGGATTGAAGCTCTTAACGCAACCCCCATACGCGTTAGCCTGGAAAAACATGACGAACAGGTGGCATTGATCTCCCACTTGCCCTTGCTGATCTCCCAAGCGCTGCTGGCCTTTGTTAAAGAAGAAGACGCCGGAGCATTAGAGATTGCCGGGACCGGTTTCCAATCGATGACCCGCCTGGCCAAAACACCGTCTCAGCTCTTTAACGAGCTGACCGAGAATAATCGTGAAATCCTCAATAAATACTGGAAAAAATGGATAGAATATATCCAAAAGAGATCCTATGGAAATCCATAATAAAATTGCGCCTTCCGCAACTGTTGCGATCAACACCCTTGCCCAACAAAAAAAAGCCAAAGGCGAAGAAGTTTTTAATTTTTCTGCCGGCGACCCCAACTTGCCGATGCATCCCGATGTCGCAGCCGGGGTTTCCCAAGCATTGCAGTCCCAAGACTGCTCCTATCCTCCTCTGATGGGCCTGCCCGCCCTTAGGACAGCTGTTGCCAACTGGCTGAACTCAAGCTATGGATGCCACTATAAAGAAGGCCAGATCCTCGTCACATGCGGCGGTAAATTTGCCTTGTACGCAGCTTTGGACCTGCTCCTGTCGCCAGGAGATGAAGTGTTGATCCCTTCCCCTTTTTGGCCCTCATATCCAACGATCGTCGGCCACTTCAACGGCATTCCCGTCAATGTCCCGACAAAAGAAACAAATGGATGGAAAGTGACGCCTGACGAGTTGAAGAAAATGAGCACTCCGAAAACAAAAGTCCTTATCTTGAACCAACCCAATAATCCAACCGGCGCAATCTACAGCCGCGAAGAGCTCATGAAAATTTTAGAATTGGCCGAAGAGCAAGATTGGACAGTGATCTCTGATGAAGTATATAGCGAGATCCTCTATGATCAAGAAAAGTTTGTATCTTGCGGCTCATTTCCCCAGTGGCAGAACCGGGTTGTCGTCATCCAAAGCTGCTCAAAGAATTTTGGAATGACAGGTCTGCGCGTCGGGTTTGCCTTAGGACCGGAACAGCTGATTGCTGCGATGGCCTCTTTGCAAGGACAGACGACGACAGGGACGTCAAGTTTAAGCCAATGGGCGGCTTTGAGCGCGATCAAGCATGCGCATGCAGTCAGCTCGACGATGAGGACAGCAATGCAGGAGAAACGGGACCACTTTATGGACACGCTGAATCGTTTATTTTCTTGTGATTTGCCCAAACCGCCTTCTGCGCTCTATGCCTTTGTTCCTTTGAGCGTGTTTGCGCAAGAAAAGATCTCTTCCCAAGACTTTTGCGAAAAAATTCTTCGGGAGGCCAACATAGCGACAGTTCCTGGCAGCGCATTTGGAATGGAAGGCTATGTTCGCTTTGCTTTCACGGAATCCCTAGACCATATCGAACGTGGACTTAACGCATTAAAACGGCTGTATGCACAATGATTAAGCGCGATCTTACCCTCCAGCAAACGCCTGCTCCCTTTGTAACGAAGGTCCATTTTGGCCATGAACTTTTATATAGCCAGGCCTGGATGGACATCCTCAACGGCCTTAAACTGAGGCTTGTGACAATTGCCGACTCCCATATCCAAGCGCTTCTTGTCGACAAATGGGCCGCATTCTTAAAGAAGCAGGGAATTTCCATCACTAAGCTTTCCTTTCCGGCAGGAGAAGATTCAAAAACACGGGAAATGAAGGCCCGCTTGGAAGATGAGCTATTTGCCCATCAATGCGGCAAAGACACAGCGATCATTGCCATTGGCGGTGGCGTTGCAACGGACCTTGCAGGCTACGTTGCATCCACTTTCTGCAGGGGCGTGCCTTTTCTGTCCATTCCAACAACCCTGCTATGCATGGTCGACGCTGTCATAGGGGGGAAAACAGGTGTGAACACCCCGTTTGGGAAAAATTTAGTTGGGACATACTACCCAGCAGACCACATCCTGATCGATACGACAACCCTCTCAACCCTTCCCGATAGGGAGTGGAGGAACGGGCTTGCCGAAATCATCAAGCATGGACTGATCCGCTCCCCAAAATTGTTTCAAAAGCTCGTTGACGGCCATTCCCTCTGGGTGAAAAGGGACCATGAGTTCTTACAAGAAGTGATCTATGATAGCTTCCTGATTAAAAAGGAGGTCGTCGAGGTCGATTTTCAAGAAACAGGGTATAGGAGGATCTTGAACTTTGGGCATACGGTCGCCCATGCCATTGAGCTTCTTGAAAATTACAGGATAGCCCATGGCGAGGCTGTTGCAATAGGGATGGTCGCCGAGGCCAATTTAAGCCACAAGCTAGGTCTTCTCGATAAGGCAGTGTGCGAACAGATCGAGCACGTCCTCAAGCTCTATGAATTTCCGCTCGCCGTATCCGATAAGCTCACCTTTGAAAACCTGCTTGGGGCAATGATGCTCGATAAAAAAGCTAAACAAGCTAAACCCCGTTTCGTTCTTTTAGAGGCCATTGGATCTCCTGCCGCTTTTAACGGAGCGTATTGCACGACCATCGACGACGCTTTGCTTCAAGAAGTGATTATTTCGACCCTTTCCCAATACCGAGGCGCATCATGACCAAATTCCACATCTCTCCTTCCTCTCTCAGAGGCACGATTGCCATCCCCCCTTCTAAATCGCATACGCTAAGGGCCATTCTCTTTGGACTGATGGGAAAAGGCAAAACCCATGTCCGCAACTATTTGAACTCGCCCGATACGTTTGCCATGGTCGAAGCGATCCGCATGTGCGGCGCCACCGTCGATCTCAACGACAATGAGATCCTCATTAAAGGGACCGATGGAAAGCTCCAAAGCGCAGAAAATGTGATTGATTCGGGCAATTCCGGACAAGTGCTCAGATTTATCGGGGCCCTTGCCGGCCTCTCTCCTACCTACACGGTCATTACAGGCGACCATTCGATCCGCCATAACCGCCCAGTCAAGCCGCTTCTCAATGCGTTAACGCAGCTAGGCGCGATGGCCGATTCGATGCGCCAGGACGGCTATGCTCCGATCATCATTAAAGGTCCGATGAAACCTGGAAAGGTAACCCTGCCCGGCGAAGATTCCCAGCCTGTTTCCGGGATGCTGATAGCAACATGCTTTCTCAAGGGAAAAAGTGAGATCTTCGTTGACAATCCGGGTGAAAAACCTTGGATTGACCTCACCTTGAGCTGGATGAAGCGGCTAAACCTACGCGTTGACAATGACAATTACACCCACTACACAGTCCACGGAAATGGCAGCTACGAGGGGTTTGACATCTCAGTCCCCGGCGATTTCAGCTCTGCCGCCTTTCCTGTCGCTGCGGCGCTCGTCACCGACTCAGAACTTACTTTAACCAACATCGATATGAGCGATTGCCAAGGGGATAAAAAACTGATCGAAGTGCTCATTGCGATGGGAGCCAAAATCGAAATCGACGACCAAAAGAAACAGTTAAAGGTTAAAAAAGGCTCGAAGCTAAAAGGGATGGAGCTGGACATCAACGACTACATCGATGCGATCACCATTTTAGCCGTCATTGGCTGCTTTGCGGAAGGAACGACCAGGATCGTCAATGCCGCAGTCGCAAGAAAAAAAGAATCGGACCGGATCCGCAGTATCTGCATCGAACTTAAAAAAATGGAAGCGAGCATTGAAGAGACCCCTGATGGGCTGATCGTTTCCCGCTCCGCTCTGAATGGAACCCATCTTAAGTCCTATGCCGACCATCGGATGGCGATGTCCCTTTCGATTGCCGCATTAGGGGCAAAAGGAGAAAGCGTGATCGACGGCGTCGAATGCGTTGCCAAAACTTTTCCAACATTTGCGCGGGACCTAGCGGACCTCGGCGCATCGATCGAGGTTAAAGAGTGAACACCATTCTTTTCGGTTTTAAGTCGTGCGGCAAGACCTACTTCGGAAAGAGGCTGAGCTCATATCTCTCCCGTCCATTTATCGACACCGATCAGCTGATCGAAGAGGAATACGCCCTATTGAAAAATGAGCGGATCGGATGCCGCGAGATCTACATGAAACTGGGAGAAGAGGGGTTCAGGGCACTCGAAACGCAGGTGCTTGCCGCCGTTCAAAATGTGCAAGCCTGCATTATTGCCGTCGGCGGCGGCATGATCCTGCACCGCTCGAACGTGGAAATCCTGGAAAAAATGGGGCAGCTCATCTATTTGTCATTGGATAAAGAGACATTGAAGAAAAGGGTCCTTGGCACCACCCTCCCCGCTTATCTTGATCCGATCGATCCGGAAGGCTCTTTCGACAAGATGTACGAAAAAAGAAAAACCCTCTATGAAAGGGTCCGGGCTGTTCGGATCGATGTAAGCAATAAAACGGACGAAGCCGTTCTCGAAGAACTGGTTGCATCGATTGAGGGACAAGAAAAAAAATAACAGGATAGTCAGGATATTCAGGATCAAGAATTGATTTTCGTCTTTTATCCTGACCATTCTGTAACTGTTTATTACGTAGGAACCTGCATATGGCAAGCAATCACTTTGGCACTCTCTTCCGAATCACCACATGGGGAGAATCTCATGGGAAAGCGATCGGTGTCGTCATTGACGGATGTCCGGCCGGACTTCCCCTTTCAGACGATGAGATCAATGCGGAACTTGCCTTGCGCCAACCGGGCAGAACAGCTTATGTGACTCCACGCGGAGAAAAAGATATCGCGGAGATCTGCTCGGGAGTTTTCGAAGGGAAGACGACAGGAGCTCCGATCAGCATCATCATCTTTAACAAAGATGCAGACTCCTCCAAGTACGAGCCGATCAAGGACCTGCTCCGCCCTGGGCATGCAAACTTTACTTATCTTGAAAAATACGGGATCTTCGACTACCGCGGAGGAGGAAGGTCTTCTGCTCGGGAGACCGCATGCAGAGTCGCTGCCGGCGCCGTGGCAAAAAAGCTGCTTGCAACTCTTGGGATCCAGGTAGTGGCCTTCATTAAAGAGATCGGCGGCATTGCCATCCAAGAGCCTCCTTTCAATGACCCCGCCGGCCTGCAAGCTGCCGTTCGCAAAAGCCCTGTTTTCTGTCCTGACGAAGCGGCAACGGAGAAGATCATCCGCGCCATCGAACAGGTAAAAGAAGAGGGAGATTCTTTAGGAGGCGTAATCGAGGCGGTCGGTTTCAATCTTCCGGCAGGACTGGGCGACCCCGTCTACGAAAAGCTCGAGGGTAATTTAGCAAAGGCGATGCTTTCAATTCCTGCTACGAAAGGGTTTGAAATCGGATCGGGGTTCCAAGCTGCCCGCATGAAAGGCTCTGAACATAACGATCAGTTCATTGTCAATGCGGAAGGGAAGATCACCAAGGCCAGCAACCTCGCTGGCGGCACGCTCGGCGGCATCAGCACAGGAATGCCTTTGATCGTCAGAGTGCCCTTCAAGCCAACTTCGAGCATCATGAAGCCGCAAAAGACGGTGAGCACCCAAGGCGAGGAAAAGGAATTTAAGATTCCGGAAGGCTCGCGCCATGATCCTTGCGTCACGATCCGCGCGGTTCCCATCGTAGAAGCCATGATGGCCATCGTCCTTGCCGATTCGCTTCTGCTCAACCGCTGTTCAAAGATATAGTTGGCTCTTTTCGAGTTAATTTATACAAGCCGCTGAGCATCAATTAGATGCGCCCAAATAACTTGAAAAATATTTTTTAGCTCCGTTGAGCATTTTCTAAAAATGAAATCTTGCTGCCTTTAATTAATTACATCTCATTAATTTCATTCGTAAATAAACAATCAAAAGCTTATATTTTTCCGACTTTTAAATTTTGGAGAAAAATGGCTGCAAGATCGTCTTTTAGCGAAGTTAGCAATGATTCAGATATAATGAGCAAACTCATGTTTGTTGGCGTTAGCCCGGGTGGTAATGACCCTGTGAGAAATTTAGACCTCACAAAAAATTCGCACGTAGGGTTTTCCTGCGGCTGTTGAAATTTAATCGTGTATCCCGCCGCCAGAAGAGGAGCTGCAATTTTTTGCCGCAAGGGGATATCTAGATCACAGGCGCAGATTCTGCAGAAGAGCTGGAGTTGATATATCGAGGCTTTGTAGTTCCACGATAAAGAAAGCGATACCTCGCTCGGAAAGATTTTGTGGATTTGGACAAAAAGACGTTTTAAGACCAGTTCGCGGCCAAGGCCGCTTCACCTGCTAAGAATGAAGACCAGTTCGCGGCCAAGGCCGCTTCACCTGCTAAGAATGAAGACCAGTTCGCGGCCAAGGCCGCTTCACCTACTCCGCACTTCGAAGGTTCACAGAACCTTCTCGTGTTTCCGTAGCCAGCCCAAATTCACCATATCCTTCTACGTTCATTATTTTCCTCGAAAACCATCGTCGAAAGAGGCGGCACCGAAATCGTCATGTAGAGGGGCCGTCCTGACTCTGGAGCCCAAGTGATGTCAACTTCAGGGTTTTGGTGAGTGCCCGCCCCCCCGTATTTCCCTTGATTGGAATTGAAGATCTCTCGTAGTCCATCAAAAGATGGAATTTCCGAACCATCGCCAAAATAGATCCGATAGCTTTGCCATTCATTATTGGAAAAATTATGGACGACGTAAAGCTTATCTTCACCAGGGCAGCTCCTTTCATAGGCGATCACATTGTTCTCAGAGTGATCGCAGCATAGTCTGAAGCCGGCTTCTCCCGTCTTCCAGAACGCAGGGTGCTCCCTATACATCTTAAGAAGATCGCTCACGCAGAGTTGAAGTCCCTGGTGCCATTGGGAATCGGCATTGCGCGTTGGGTCCAGAAGATGCCATTCAATCGATTCATCATCAGTCCAAATCCCCGCATCCCACGACCGCCGTTGTCCGAACTCATCCCCCATATGGATCATGCTGCCGCGATTAGGCGCCAGTATTTGCCAGCCGAAAAAATTGCGCATGTCGGCAAATTTATCGCTAAGATTAGGACTATGCTGGACTCTAAAGAGTGTTTTATCCTCTGAAATAGGATAGCGTTCGGGCCAATTTCGATTGGCGCTTTCATCGTGGGAATGGGAAATGATCATCTTCGGCCTGGATTGGACATGGCGTAAAAATTGCATGAAGTCCGTTTGGTGCTTGGCTGGCCGGTCTTCAAAGCCGGTCTGTAAAAACCTGCGCATTTTCGTTCCGATGTCAGCTCCCCAGACCAGATCGAACCCATAGCCACCATTTTCGACAGGATCTGTCGACCTTTCATATGCTGTCGCTTCTTCTCCGATGATGAGGGCCCCCGGAACACGCTCCTTGATCGTCTTGTTCAAATTCTGCAAAAATCTGATCCCTGGCTGATAGGGAGCTCCGTTGCGGGAAACAATGTGGCTGACGGCGTCCATGCTGATGCCATCGCAATGCAGCTTTTCCAGCCAGAACAAGAGGCTTGATTCAAGCAGGGCGCACACTTCCGGCTTCGTAAAGTCAAAGAGCTGGCTTTCCCATTCGCAGGTGCCCGCTGAATAAAGATTTGTTCCATCCCAATCATGCAATGACGACTCGACAGGATCCTCTTTGTAGTGTGCCGGAATCCACATCAAAAGGACGCCTATGTCATGTTGATGGAGCTCATCGACAAAAGCCTGAAAATCTTCAGTTGTGCCCAAGTGGGGATTAGGGGCAAAGAAGTTTTGGACATGGAATCCCCATCCTCCCGTACTGTCCATGAGTCCGTACAGGAGCAAATGGGTGATGTTCATCTCTTCGCAATACTGGATAAAGTGTTGGGCGAGTTCTCGATATCCAAGCGGTCTGCCATCCCGCTGCCTCCAAAGTTCAACATGCGATTCATAAACAGAAAGGGGCTTTTCTCTCGGATTGCCCATCATCCTCTGCTTGATCCATTCCCCGTCTTTCCATTCATGCTGCCGGATGTCTACAACCCTTGATTCCGTACACTCTTCACCTTGGAATGTAAAGTATTTGACTGTAGAAAAGCTGAAAGGATCCGTACGATGGACTAACCGGCCGTTGGCATCTTCGACCTGATATCGGTAAGTTGTGCCAGCCGGAGCAAGCCTAGTAGTCGCTTTCCATTCGCCTAAGGCGTTTTGATCCATCGGGATCGTATGCTCGACAACCCCTTTTGTGCACAGTTGCAACTGCACATTTCTTGCATGGGGAGCAAAAACCTCGAATGTCGTACGATCGGCATCAATGTGAGCTCCCCGATGTTCGTAAAAAAATTCAAAACCATCGTGGCAACGTGGTGTAGAACTTGCAACTTCGGTTGCCTTAGGCGACTCGGAAGCCTCTACTTCGCTCAGCATCGACCTTACGGAAGCAGACATGCTACCAAGCAGGCTTTCGATCATCCTTCGTGGATACGTCTGATAAAGAACCGTGATCCTCTCAAACTCCTCTAACTCCTTTGCCGTTTGCAGTTTTTTTAGGACATCTTGATGCCTTTTAAAATGGTGTTCAAAGAGGTTCATGGAAGAGGATGGAGAAGGTATGCGGATCTCCTTGAACACATTGGGATTGCGATGCAGCTCTTTTCTTCCCCAGTCCTCAGTGCTTTTCACCTCAATGGGCTGAGTTGAATAGTAATAGACATCATAATAGAGGAATAATTGCTCGTTTTCTGGCAATGACTCCAATAAACCAGCTATTGCCGCAGGATCGCAAATAGGACGGTAAAGGAGATCGGAAATCTTTTGAAACGTTTCTACCATGGCCTTTTGCTTAAGGATGGCCACTTCCTCATTAATCCGGTACAACAGCTGCTCAGCTAAGTTTCCATCGATTAAAAACACCAAAGGCTCTTTGGAGTTAAGCAGAAAGATGTCCGCTTCGAGGACTTTTCTCCCAAAATCATCTTCTAACGGCATACCCTTCATCATCCAAATAGTCCAATAGATCTGTTGTTGATAGCGGAAGGGAATTTGATTAAAAGCGCTTTTGACTTGTCCTTCGTCGCCAGGACGTTTGATTACATCTACAAGCTCGCTGACTTTCTGAATGGCATCTAATTTTTCTTCAAGACCCTCCCGTTTCTGCTCGATTTTTAAGACAGTGGGAAATTGGGCTTGATGGCACTCAGAGACCCTTTCTTTCAGCAATCTCGTACGAAGTGTAGGATCTGTTAAGAAAAAATTGTTATGCAGTATGGAGAAACGAGTTTCGATACCTTCCAGGATGTCCGCTTTCGAACTCGTTTCAGGTTGGACAAGGGACCGCATTGAGTAAAGGTGACTGGTGACTGCCGAGGCCATTAGAAGAACCCTTTGATCTTTCCAACAATTATACAAAAATTATTAAAAAAAATCCAAAAAAATAGTCCTAATCCACCGCCAATTAATTACTTAACATAAAAATGAAAATCAAACGATCAACAAATATAACGATTTACACTAAAAAACAAAATTAATCATTTGTAAATAATAAAAATTTTAATCCATCAAGAGTTCAATTTAAAAATATACATATATATAGATCGAATTTACCTGATGAGACTGAAGACCAGTTCGCGGCCAAGGCCGCTTCACCTGTTTCTCATTACGAAGGTCCACTGGACCTTCGTAGTGGGAAACAGCCTTCTCGTGTGGCCGCAGACAATTAGACGATCTCTCTATCGACGATCGGGGCAATTTTCTTCAGGTCTTCCATCATCGTCCGGAACTGTTCTAAGCTCAACGTTTGTTCCGCATCGGAAAAGGCCTTGTCTGGATCGGGATGGATCTCGACCATGATCCCATCAGCTCCTGCAGCAACTGCAGCTCTGGCCATCGGAGGAACCATCTTGCGGATCCCTGTGCCGTGGCTTGGATCGACAATGATGGGCAAGTGGGAAAGCTCCCGCAAGATCGGTACGGCGGCAAGGTCGAGCGTATTTCTGCTGTACGTCTCGTAAGTGCGGATCCCCCTTTCACAGAGGATCACATTTGGATTGCCGGCGCTAATGATGTATTCGGCCGACATCAAAAAATCCTGGTAAGTTGCCGACATCCCCCTCTTAAGAAGGATCGGGTTCTTCACGCTGCCCAATTTTTTAAGCAGGGTGAAGTTTTGCATGTTGCGCGCGCCGATCTGGAGCACGTCGGTATAACTGGCGACAAGTTCGATCTGGTCGCCGTCCATTACTTCGGAGACGGTGATCAAATCGAGTTCTTTGCCAACGCGCTGTAAATACTGCAGCCCCTTTTCTCCAAGTCCTTGAAACGAATAGGGAGATGTCCTGGGCTTAAACGCGCCGCCGCGTAAAAAGTGGGCGCCGCTCTCCTTGACCGCTTGTCCGATCAGAAAGAGCTGCTCTTCCGATTCGATCGAGCAGGGGCCTGCCATCACAGCAAGTTCTTTGCCGCCGATGACTTTGCCGCGGATCGCAATCTGCGTCTGATCGCTTTTGACTTGGCGCGATGCCATTTTAAACGGTTGGTTCAAGGGCAAGATCTTTTCGACGAAAGGCAGATTGACGAACTGGGAAAAATCGACGCTCTTGTCTTGGCCGCCGACAACAGCGATGCTCATCTGTCCTTCTCTTTCCACAGGATTTGCCTTCAGTCCCATCCACTCTAAGCGTGAGATCAACTGCTGAATGTCTGTTGGCTGCGCTTTTGTGCTGATGAGTAAAATCATAAAGGTCTCCTTGGATCGATGGCTTCTGCCATCTGTTTAAGTTCTTGTGGAGGGGCTTTGCGGGCCATCGCCGCGACAAAGTAGGAGCCGACGACGAATCCGTCGGCTAAAACTAGCGCCTCCGCTGCCATCTCTTTATTGCTGATGCCAAAACCGATCACGACAGGCAGGTCGGTATAACGTTTGATCCGGGCTATATCCTTGTCTACGCCAACCGGCAGGGCTTTGCGCATCCCCGTTGTCCCCTTCTGGCAAGCGTAATAAATAAAACCGCGGGCAGATTGGACGATTTTTTGGAGCCTGCCATCGCTCGTTGTCGGCGTAACGACGCAGATCGGATCTAAGATTTGAGCCGGCAATCCCTCAAATGAGAGATCGACGATCAACATCCCGTCGATCCCTGCTTTCCTGGCATCCTTTAAAAAAGACTCCCCTGCTTGCAGCAAGGGGTTGTAATAGCTGAATAGGACGAGCGGGACCTGAGTGTGTTTTCGAAGCTCCTGAACAAATGGGATCACGTCATGGATTGTGGTCCCTTCGTTCAATGAGCGCTGCATCGCTTGTTGGATGACAGGGCCATCCGCTATCGGATCTGAAAAAGGGATGCCGATCTCTAAGAGATTGACTCCCCCGTCAATGAGTGCGCGCGCAGCTTGCAGGGAATAGTCTAGGCCGCCATCCCCTAATGTCAAATAACCGATAAAAAGAGGTTGATTCAAGTTCATATCACACCTTTTGCGATGAGTTGAGGAAGGTCCTTGTCCCCTCTTCCGGACAAGTTGACGATGACGATCGAATCGGCAGGAAGCTCTCTGGCAACTTTGACAATATGGGCCAATGCATGGCTCGATTCGAGCGCAGGGATGATCCCCTCTGTCTTCGACAGCAATTTAAAGGCAGCGAGCGCCTCGTCATCGGTGACCGATGTATATTGGACGCGGCCGGTCTTAAATAACTGCGCGTGCTGCGGTCCCACGGCAGGATAATCGAGTCCAGCCGAAATGGAATGGGTGTGGCATACTTGCCCATGTTCATCTTGCAGTAGATAGGTGCGGCAGCCGTGCAGGACACCGGGAGTTCCTCCTTGGAACCTTGCTGCATGCTCGCCGAGCTTATGGCCCTTGCCGCCAGCTTCTACGCCAACGAGGGCGACTTGAGGCAGGTCGATAAAAGCTGAAAAGATCCCGATCGCATTGGAACCGCCTCCGACGCAAGCGACAACTAAATCAGGGTCTTTTCCGACGCGAGAGCGGATCTGCTCTTTAGCTTCTTTGCCGATCACCGATTGAAATTGTGCGACCATCTCAGGATAAGGATGAGGGCCCAATGCAGAGCCTAGGCAATAGTGGGTATCATCGGAATGGAAAGACCATTCTCTCAACGCTTCATTGACAGCATCTTTAAGGGTCATCGTTCCGCTACCTACGCTCACAACATTGGCTCCCAGCAATTTCATCCTCATGACGTTCGGCGCTTGCCGTTCCATGTCCACTTTTCCCATATAGACGACGCATTCAAGTCCAAGATAAGCGCAAGCTGTTGCCGTAGCTACGCCATGCTGGCCGGCTCCCGTTTCCGCAATGATCTTTTTTTTGCCCATTTTTTTGGCTAAAAGGCATTGGCCAAGGGCATTGTTGAGCTTATGGGCCCCGGTATGGAGCAGGTCTTCCCGTTTAAGAAAAATGCGAGGGCCGCCGATCGCCTTGGAAAATTGCTTCACTTCCGTAAGCGCAGTCGCCCTGCCTGCGTAATTCGTTAATATCTCGCTTAATTCTTGTGCGAATTCAGGACATGCGCGGACCTTCTCCCAAGCTTCTTGGAGCTCAAGCAACGGCGCCATTAATATTTCGGGGATGTACACTCCGCCAAATTCTCCGTAGTTCTTACTCATATGCTTTGACCCTTTCGATAAATGCCCGTATTTTTTCCCGATCCTTCTTTCCATCCGTTTCAACGCCGCTCGAGACATCGACGCCTGTCGGCTTAAAGAGCTCAATCGCTTCGCCGATGTTATAAATATCTAGGCCGCCAGCCATAAACCAAGCAGAGCTTGGCGGAACAAACTGGTCCCAGTCGAATGTCTTGCCGCTTCCCGGCTGTGCCGTTTCCATGATGATAAAGTCGGTGTCTTTGCGTAATAATCGATCTTTTTCGTTCACATAAAACCGGCTGTATTGCTGCGGGAGGTCCTCTTTTAATCCATATGCCTGGATATGTTGGATCCCGGCAATGTCTGCCATCGCCATGATCTCTTCTGCGCTCTTATCAACAAATACGCCGACAGGGACCGCGCCGGCTTTTTTTACAGCCTCTGCGATCACTTTGGCTTGGATCTCGCTAACAAACCGCTTCGAGGATGGAGCAAAAACAATCCCGATATAATGGGCTCCGCAATCGATAGAAAATTGAGCTGTTTCCGGGTCTGTTACCCCGCATATCTTAATTAACGGCATCGGTTCAGCTCCTGGATTAATTTCTTAGGCTCTTGCGCAGTCACCAACGCCTCGCCCACCAGCACGGCATCAAAGCCCGCTTGCCTCATTTTTTGTCCGTCGCCAGCAGAACGAATTCCCGATTCAGCAATTTTAATGCAGTTTTGGGGAATGTGCGCCGATAACTGAACGGATGTTTCCAAATCGACATGAAAGCTTGATAAATTGCGGTTATTAACTCCGATGATCGTAGCGCCGCTCTTAACGGCCAATTCAAGTTCTTTTAGGTCATGCACTTCAACGACAGGATCGAGCTGGTATCGTTTAGCCTCTTGAATGAACTCGGCCAGCTTCTCTTGAAGCGCTGCGACGATGAGAAGGACTGCGGTAGCGCCTGATCGGGCCGTCTGTTTGATCTGTCTGATGTCGACGATGAAGTCCTTGCGCAAGATCGGGATCGCCGGGAACGCATTGGCAACCTCTTGAAGATCGGCCAAACTTCCGCCGAACCCCACTTCATCCGTTAAAATGGAAAGGGCTTGAGCTCCGGCCTCAATGTACTGGCGCGCCAAAGCAACCGGATCTATAATCGGCGCAAGCGAGCCCTTCGATGGAGATTTCCGCTTAATTTCGGCAATCACCGTCAGATGTTCTCCGCGTAGCACTTCTTCAAATCGTTTAGGCTGCTGCAGACCTTTCACTTCTTCTTTTTTTCTAACAATGATCGCTTCGAGGTAGCCGCTCATGACCGTCTCCATAGATTAAGTTGTTCGATCGCTTTGTTCTGTTGAATACAATCTTTCACGATCTGGATCCCTTGCTGCACCGTCGGAGCGATACCATATAAATAGACTGCGACTGCCGCATTGAGGATCAGCGTATCGGCAATCGGGCCCGGTTTTCCTTCAAACGCATCGATCAGAAGCTGAGCGTTCATCTTGGCGTCGCCGCCCCGCAAAGCTTCTACAGTGCATGGCGAAAACCCCAGTTCCTGCGGGTCTAAATGAAACGGTTCGATCCCCTGTTCAGAGACCTGCAGGACCTTCGCAGGGCCGACTGTTGTGAGTTCATCGAGGCCGCTCCCATGAAAAATGAGGGCTCGTTTAAGTTTTTGGTCCAAAAGGATCTCCGCCATCTTGTCGACAAGGGCAGGATCTGCAACGCCGATCATGAGATAGTCAGGACTTGCCGGATTGAGCAAAGGGCCGATCAGATTGAAGAAGGTACGGATCTTGAGCCCTTTGCGAATCTCTTTAATTTTAAGCATCGCAGGATGATAGTCGGGAGCGAAGATAAAGCTGATCCCGATCTTTTCTATCAGTTCCTTGATCTCGTCAGGGTTCTTGTGGATCTCGATGCCGAGGGCTTCGAGCACATCGGCAGAGCCCGACTGGCTCGATACGCTGCGGTTTCCATGCTTGGCCACTTTGACGCCGCATGCAGCAGCTAGGATTGCGGCTCCCGTCGAAATATTGACCGTATGAGCGCCATCCCCTCCCGTTCCGACAATATCCAGAACCGGGCAAGAGAGATGGACCGAGGTCATGCAGGAGCGCATGGCTGCAATGACGCCGCTTAATTCTTCTACCGATTCCCCTTTTGCTCGCATTAAAGCAAGAAAAGCTGCTGTCTGATGGGGGTCTGCATCCGATAAAATCTCGTCGATCGCCAGTTTACTTTCCGTATGAGTTAAATTCTGTGCAACGAGCAGCTTTTCAAGGGCCTGTTTTAACATGACGCCACCTTCTGCGTAGCGATTTTAACGAAATTGGCGAGGAGGATTGAGCCTTGCTCCGTTAAAATCGACTCAGGGTGGAATTGGATGCCAAAACAGGGGTAGATATGATGCTTGACCCCCATAATCAAACCATCAGGTGTTTCCGCGTCGATCCGCAATTCTTTGGGCAAGCTTTGCTTGTCGACGACAAGAGAATGATATCTTCCCGCTTGGAAGGGAAGGTTGACTTTTTCAAAAAGGCCTTTTCGAGAATGAAAGACGGTCGTCTTTTTTCCATGGACGATCTGTGGCGCTCTTACAACTTGGCCGCCAAATGCAATCCCGATCGCCTGATGCCCCAAACAAACGCCTAAAATCGGAACCGTAGGAGCAAATCTTCGGATCAGCTCCACGCAAATCCCCGCATCTTCAGGGCGTCCCGGTCCCGGAGAGATCACAATCGCGTCAGGCGCCAGCTTTTCAATTTCTCCTAAGGTAATCTGGTCGTTGCGCACAACCTTGACATCCCCGTGCTGCTGAGCGATCAATTGATAAAGGTTATAAGTAAAGCTATCGTAGTTATCGATCAGTAAAATCATAGTACTCCCTCCTCGACCATGCGGATCGCCTCAAGCACCCCTTTGGCCTTGTGTCGCGTCTCTTCAGCTTCTTTCATCGGATCGGAATCGAAGACGATTCCGGCTCCGGCCCTAACAGTAATGGTCCCGTCTTGCAGCACCGCCATGCGGATAGCGATACAGCTGTCCATTTCTCCCGCATTGTCGATCGTGCATACCGCACCGCCGTAAAGTCCTCGCCGCGACTCTTCCAGCTCGTCGATGATCTCCATCGCCCGAATTTTAGGAGCGCCGCTCAATGTGCCGGCAGGAAACGCAGCTTTAAGCGCATCGAGCGCATCGTAGCCGGACCTTAAGTCCGCTTCCAAAATGCTCACCAGATGCGTTACGT
The DNA here is from genome assembly GCA_018239665.1 of Verrucomicrobiota bacterium. Lineage (GTDB taxonomy): Bacteria > Chlamydiota > Chlamydiia > Chlamydiales > Rhabdochlamydiaceae > Acherontichlamydia. The sequence continues at coordinate 54,991 of JAFEGV010000005.1, forward strand.
GCGCAAAATGGCGCACCGTCTTTAACTCTTTCACGTGGACAGATCCCACCTCGGCAATGGCGCCCAGATCGTTTCTTCCTAGGTCGACGAGCATCATGTGCTCGGCATCTTCCTTCGGATCGTTTAGCAGCTCTTTGGCAACCAAGTCATCTTTTTCCATACAGCGAGGTCGCGTGCCCGCAATCGGCATCGTCTGGACCTTGCCTTTTTCTAGTTTGATCAAACGCTCAGGCGATGCTCCGGCAACAGTAAAATCTCGAGTCTCGATATAGAACATAAAAGGAGATGGATTGGCCATCCGCAAAGCGCGGTAGACATCGAACAAAGATCCTGAGAAAGGCTTTTGGAACGAACGGGAGATAACGATCTGGAACGCATCGCCTTGGGCGATATACTCTTTAGCCCGCTTCACTTTTTCACAGAAGGCCGCATCGCTCATCTCTTCTTTCAGCGGCGCTGCAGCCGCAGCAGGTCTTTTCTCTCGAGAGGCTGGTTGGGCAAGTTTTGCTTTAAGCGTCGCTATCTCTTCCATCGCCTTGGTATAATTGATAGCGGAATCTCCACCTTCGACGACGATAGAGATCGTAATCGTTCCTTTAATGTGGTCGAACGCGATATAAGTGCGGTGAAAGTCAAACAGAAAATCGGGAACAGAACCTTGAGGGTGGCGATCGGGCACCTCTTCAAAATGGCGCACTGCGTCGTAAGATAAGAAGCCGACAGCCCCACCGACGAGCGGCGGCAGATTAGGATCGGCAGCGCAACGCATCTCGGCTAAAATCCGGCGCAAGCTCAACAGAGCCGGCCCTTTGAGGTCTTGGACTGAGTCCTTAGATTGAAAACGGGAATGAGTTTTATCGACCCGAAAGCTTCCGACGGGGTCAAAAGCGATCAATGAAAATCTGCCGACCTCTTTGTCCTTAATGGCCGACTCAAGAAGAGCGCAGCCGGGGCCTTGCTTGCGGATCATATCGAAACAGACATAGGGAGTCAAATCATCGCAGGGAAATTCGCGATAGACGGCAACACGCTTGCGTGTTTGAGACAGCTTTAGATAGTCTTCCAGGCTCAATTGCTTAAACATCAGTTTACTCCCGTTCAATCTCCGGGAGCTACATTTGGGCTTGTAGAAACTCCCTAAAGATCGGTTTTATAGTCTTGAGTGCATTGGATCCGCGCGTAATTTTCGAAATGCTGATCTGAAGGTCCTTGGCGATCTCCCGCTGGGGCAATTTCCCCTGCAGCAGCGCCTTGATCAGCTGAAACCTCAGTGCCAGGTCTTCTTGCTCTTCCAACGTCAGGAATAGCTCTAGCAGGGCGTCCAGCTTGTCCTCCTTCACAGCAGCATGGCAAAGCTCTTTAAAGCCCCGCCAGCCATCTTCTACGGCCGACTCATTGTGCATACACACACTCTCTTTTCTTGTAATTGTACACCGTTACATGAATATTTGTCAAAACAGTTTTTGTCCATCGCCTCCATTTATATTCTTAGCATGCTGATTGTTAAAGGTTTAAAAAAATTCTCTTTGATAATCAAAGCGAACGTTCAAGCTCGAAAGGCCGTTGCATATAGCTTAAGCGGCATAAACAGATGATTAAATAAATTTATTTACGAATGCTGTAAAGTTATTATTGCACATTCAACAGAACACACAATCGTGGTATAACTTTGAAATCAATTTGTTAAAATTAAATAGAAAATCAAATAAAAGCTTTAAAGGGAATCCGGAATGGCAACATTTACTTATGGACACCAAGGATCATCTTCAAGTTCAAGACCTATTAACCCATTCTCGCTGCTTTACGACCTCTACGCGCATTCTACCCCCGATTCCCAAACTGAGAGCCGAGAACAGATCAATGCTCTCCCTTTAGATATCAGGCAAAAACTCTTCTGGAACGTATGGAACCTCAATAACCGCCCATTTGAGAGCAATTACGGAGAAGTCCACGTTCTGGACAACCGGAATGTATTACTTCAAGCCATCACAAATATTGCTCGAGAAGCTTACGGCCGCCTCCCAAGGCCTGACCAACAACGGTTATCCTATGCCTACGAAAACCGCTTTGCAGGTCAATTATTGCTGGAACTCTCCGCTTTGCAAGATCGTCATCCTATCGCCGATAATCAAACGATCTATGAAAAGCTTCTGAACCTAATTTTTATTCTGGAAGGAGAAGACCTATTAGAGATCGAGCAAATCGTCCATTCTCTTCCCGTCGATCTGCAACAAAGGATTTTCTGGAACATCTGGGACCTTGCCGGCCGCCCGCCTGAAAACAATTATGGCGAAATCCATTTGCTCGATTCGAAATCAAACTTACAACTAGCAGTTTCTAGAATTACTCATCATTTCTTAGATCAGCTTAAAGAAAAGGAGGAAATTTTAGATGAGCTCTATGTCTTGGGGTGTGTTGATAGCTACGACAGGACAAGCGCTATCCAAATTTTAACAGTTCTTAATGAGCATCTTGAAAATCTAACCCCTGAAATGAGGAACATTATTGATGAATGGAGCGAATGGGGCAACGATCCTCATGCAAAAGAAGCGCTAATCCAATTTATCAATAATCCCACACAAACAATATTGGACTTAAGCGGAACTCAAATCCATTTATTACCCGAAATATTTCATCTTGAGCCTTTCGTTTCAAGGCTTAAGGAGTTTAGTGCCTCCCATTGCGATCTCTTATTCCTGCCTGATTCCATGCATGTATTACAACCTCTTACCCGCATGGACATTTCCTACAATCCAAGCTTTAATGCGTTCCAGGAGTCGATCGGACAATTGACTAATTTGAAAATCCTTAAAGCAGACCACTGCAACCTGATCTCCCTTCCCAAATCGATCGGTGATTTACGGGCGCTAACCTATCTTTATTTAGCAAACAATCCATATCTTGAACCCTCTTCATTAGACCTGTTGGCTCATTTAGATCCTTCGGTCAAGATCGATATCGAAGTCGGTTGTTCCCCCTCTTCAGCACAGCAACAAGCAAGCAGCTCAGTTCCTTCCTCTTCTATTAATGTCGATCCGGAAGTCCTATCCCGACTAAATTCAATCAAAGCAATTGCTGAAAGCCACCCTGATAGTCTGCATGCTTTGACCCACCACTTTTCTCCCAATTCTAAGATCCTCACCTTCGATTTGGACCAGTTGGCGAAACAATATATCACGAGCGATGCGCAATATTCTTCTGTAGAATTGTCCAACTTCATTGACTGGTCAGACATTCCTGCAGCCGACGGAAGCCGAACACAATTTCAAGACGCGATCCAAGAATACATTGAAGAACAAAGCTACGACCCGCAATCTATTGTTGCCAATCGGTACTTTGGCCTTTTAGCCGCATACTTTACCAGCCAACGCAAGCGGGTTAGCATAGGATCTAATGAAGAAACCAGGTTAAAAGAACAGTTTCGCAGAGTATACCATGCGATCATCGATGCAGACGAAGACTGTGTCGACCAAATGCTCTCTCAGTTGGAACCTTTGGTCCTAGATATCGTAGCTGAAGGCGACCTCGCTCAGAGCGCCTGCGCCGACCAAATGAAAATCATCCATTTTACAGGTCTTGCCCTTTGCAAATATCGGAACAATCTCTTGAAACAGATCGTTGCTAAAGAATTTCCTTATGAACCGCACGTGGCAGACTTGGAAAGATATATTTCCAAGCAAATTGCAACAGAGATTGGTCAGAACGGCGAGATTTTTGAGACCGGAGCTCTCTTCACAGGAGTTGTCTCCGACCTTGAAGGAAAAACTGCGCTGGCTAAAGCGCGATTTAAAGAGCAATACAAGCCATTAGAATATCTATTAAGAGATCTACGAACTTACCATGCCATCAACCAGGTATCGCGCAATCAAATCTTACTTTGGGCAAGAAACAACTTCGATCTAGATAATTTGAGTCCTTTGCTGTCTGAAGATCCAAAGGGCTATGAAGCCGCAGAGGGAGGCAATTTCACCTATCCGGGACTCGTCTTGCTCTTAGACCAAATCGGGATTGTGCATCCACGGAACAGTTAACAATCCCTCTCTAAACGAGTAGTCTGCCGCAAGGCGGACTACTTTACGCTCGAACTAGGCGGTCAAAATCTTCCGGCAGCGGGACCTCGAAATGCATCCGTTTGCCAAGGGCCGGATGGGTGAAAGAGACGCTCTGCGCATGAAGGCAAAGCCTTTTGAGGGGGTTGGAAGCGGAGCCGTATTTTTTATCCCCCACGATCGGAAATCCGGCTTCGCTGCAATGCACGCGCAACTGGTTTTTTCTCCCCGTTTGGAGCTTAAGCTTCAAGCAGGTATAGCGGGAGTTTTGCGCTGCGACATCATAATACGTGATCGCCAGCTTGCCCATTTTTTCCGCCAAAGTCGAAGAGACGAAGTAGTTCCCATCTTCTTTCAGATAGCTCTCCCAAGTCCCCTTCTTTTCAGGCACTTTGCCATGCACGATCGCCGTGTAGATCTTTTCGATCGAGCGCTTTTCAAATTGCTCTTTTAAAGAGTCCCGGACAGATTCGGTGTAGGCAAAGATCATCACTCCCGAGGTTTCCCGATCGAGGCGGTGGACTGGAAAAACGCGACCCGGATGGCGCCTGCGCTTTAAGATCGTGTGCGCTGTGTACTCGTCGTGGAAGTCCGTTGCGACGCTGAGCAGCCCTTCCGGTTTTTCCAATACGACAAGATGCTCATCCTCAAATAAAATTTTAATATCACCGCGGGCAAATTGCACACGGGGGCCTACTGCCACTTCCTGACCGGGCAATACCGGATGAGAACTGCGATTGACCACCTTGCCTGCCACCAATACCCTCCCCTTCTCGATCCAAGAGCGCAACGTATTATTTGAACTGTCGGGAGAAAGCTCCTTTAAGATCTCAATGACAGGAGCTTGCTGCTTAGCAATGGTTTTCATTTAACTGCCTTTTTTGGAGTGGAATTCTAACATGAAAGGGGCTAAATGGAAATGTTTTGTTTCCTGAGGACAACAAAGTTTCGAAGGACCTCTTAATTAACTACTTCAAATAATTGGTTAGAATCAAAGG
>JAFEGV010000060.1 GCA_018239665.1 Verrucomicrobiota bacterium
TTCGCCTGTCGTTCCCGTTGTTCCCGTCGTTCCCGTTACACCGGTAGATCCTGTTTCGCCTGTCGTGCCGGTTGTTCCCGTCGTTCCCGTTACGCCGGTAGATCCTGTTTCGCCTGTCGTGCCGGTTGTTCCCGTCGTTCCCGTTACGCCGGTGGACCCGGTTTCACCTGTTGTTCCCGTTGTTCCGGTCGTTCCCGTTACGCCGGTAGATCCTGTAAATCCTGTCGTGCCGGTTGTTCCCGTTACGCCGGTAGATCCTGTTGTACCTGTTCGACCAAGAGAGCCGGCCGGTCCCGGAGGCCCGGGAGGGCCAAACTTAGGCGGCCTGCCGCAACCCGTTTGAAGAAACTCTGCGATGCCGTCATACTGTCTTAAATCTTGGACCAAGTCCTGAAATTGAGATTTAGAGAGAGACTGAAGAGGCCCGCGATAAAGCTCTTCTCTTTGTTCTAAAGGCAGTCCGCCTTGATCGGTCTTGATTAAACGTATGATCTTTCCATATTGAAAAAGCAGATCGACCGTTTCATTAAATTTCGATAGAGGCAATGCTCCGCTTGCAACCAAGTCTTGAACATAGTTTCGAATGTCCGACTCTTCGCGGCCGCTTAAGTGATCAACTGATAAAATGCGTTCAGATTTTAAGGGAGCATCGTTCGTATTTGTTCCGGCAAATCCCGAACCAGCGAATGAAACAAGGGATAAGAATGTTAGATATTTCTTCTTGATGAGACGATTTAACATCTGAATCACCGCCATTTCATTTTCTGCACTCGAAGCCTTTGGACTCAAAAAAAACCTCGAAACTGAAAAAATTTTCATTAGAAACCAGAAAAATAAATTTAGTTTTACAAGCAAATTCAATGCAAGGATTATCTTTCTCCACAGCTTATATTTGCGGCTGGGGCGCTGCAAAATTCACTAGGGAAACTTTGTTCGATAATGGCTCGGGCAGAATTATTTTCGACATATTCGATGAATTGGATTGGCTGTTGGCATCCGATCATAGGAGAAAGGTCTATGCAGAAGAAAAGGGACCCTTGACAATCTACGCTCCTGGCATGTTATGAAGAAAATCGGGATGCGCCATGCCGAGGATTTCGATCATCTGAAATTAGCTGATGGCCATTCTCTGAAACGGAATGCACTCTTTTGGACGACATAGAAAGAGCAGGAGTAAAAACATGGGCACATTTGATCTGGATGGAGCTTTGCTTTCGCAGGAAGAATTAGAAACGCGCCTCGATTTTAAGTATTTGCCGCAGATCAGTTTTGAGACCATAGCCGATCAAAAGGAGGTTTTCGCAAAAGGGATGGCAAAATTGCAGAACCATGAAATAAAGGCGGAAGCGTTGGAACTTGGGAAGCTTTATGCCGATAAGATCCATGCCGCGTACTCCCCTCCTGTTTTGATTCGAAAAATCGATGAAAGGGTAGGGTTCGGCCTTTACGCTCAAGAAAAGATCGCAAGCGGGTCTTATGTGGGAGAATATACGGGGATCGTGCGCAAAAATGACCGACGCTACACAAAACCGCTCAACGATTATTGCTTTGAGTATCCCATTCCCGACCAAATCGGACGCAGCTATGTGATCGATGCGACGGACGGCAATCTCACCCGCTTCATCAACCACAGCTATCAGCCAAACTTAAAACCTATCCATGTGTTTTTGGAGGGGTACTACCATGTGATCTTCGTCGCCCTTCGAGATATCGAAAAAGGAACTCAGCTCAGCTATGACTACGGCCATAGCTATTGGCATGTCCGCTACGCTCCTGTGGCACTATGATATCTTAGGAACGCAATGCCTTTGCAATCGGCATCTTTGCGACTTTTATACCTGCAAGAAAGGATGCGATGATCGCTGAGATGACGCTCATGGCCATCGTTGACAGAGCCATTGTCCATGTGAAGGAAAAGATGAGGTAAAATGCCCGTGTCGATCCGGGGCCCGGCGGCATGAGGATCCCATTTTCAAAGAAGCCTTTCGAAACGACGTAGGTAATGCCAAGGCCTATCGCGCTTCCCAGCACGCCAAGAAAGACCGCTTCGGAAAGGATCAATTTGAGGACATCTAAACGGGACTCGCCATTTGCCCTTAAGTTGCCGATCTCCTGCTTTCTTTCTAAGATGGACGCCGAGATGGTATTGAAGATCCCCAGAAGCACGATCGAAAGGATGATCGCTTGGACCACGTGGAACTGCGCTTTTAGCCAATCGACCGAATTTTGATAATAGACCTTGTCGAGCTCATCGAACGAGACCGCTTCCAGTTCGGGAAACGCGCTTTCAATATTCTTTGCCACAGGGCCCCAGCTGTCATGGTCGCGCAATCCCAACGATAGGGTTTCTACCGAGTCGGTCGCGAGAAGGTCTTGAGCTTTTTCTAGCTGGACGCGGAACACTCTGTTGTCAAACTCCATATTCCCCGTGCTGAAAATCCCGGTCACAGTCAATTTGCTCTTTTTGATCCGGCCGTTGATCGCTTTCGTGTATAAGGTGATCTGGTCGTCAGGGTTGACATTTAACGATTTTGCCAATCCTTTTCCAAGCATGATCCCATTTGCCTGATTAGAAAGGGCAACCCCATCCTCAATACGGAGATTATTGAAGAACTCCGCTTCTTTTTCTGCGCGGATCCCAAGTCCGTGGCCTGACATTGAAGTTTTGCCTTTCACCAGCATTGCGTTTATAGAGACCCTCGGGAACACATAATCGACCCCTTCCTGCTGCAATAAAAAGCGCTCCAATTCGCTCGAATTGCTGACCCATTGTTTCCAAGGATCTTTATGGACCATCTCCCGATACCCTTTCAGGTTGATCTGTCCATTTCCGTAGCGGGAGTGGATTGTCGATTCTTTGTAATCGCTTAAGACGCCATGGATAAAACCTTGAAAGCAGAAAAGGGCCCCTGCGCCAAGTCCGATTGTTAATAGAACAGCGATCGTGCGCCGGACGTTGCGGAACAAGTTCCTAAAGGCAAGACGGACCAGCATCATGAATGCCCTCTCTTGAGCATCTGCCCATCTTGGATATGAAAATCTAGGTGCGAATAAGACTGGATCATCGGATCATGCGTTGTTAAAATGATGGTGACGTTATGCTTCTCGATCATTTCAGAAAAAATGGACATGATCTCCCGTCCGGTATGTTGGTCCAAACTTGCGGTCGGTTCGTCACCGATGATCACTTCCGGGCGCTTAGCGATCGCCCTGGCAATGGCCACCCTCTGCTTTTGTCCGCCCGAAAGCTCCGAGGGCTTCTTGTTTCGGTGTTTCCATAGACCAACGGCCTCGAGGGAATCGCGAGTCCGTTTTTGGACTTCGTCATGCGGAAGTTTTTGCCGCTTCAGAAAATATTCGACATTTTCTTCCGCTGTAAGGACAGGAACGAGATGGAATTGCTGGAAAATAAATCCGATCTTGAACTTTCGGATCTCATTCTTCCTCTTTTTGCTCATCTCGGAAAATTTTTCATTTTGAAACAAAATTTCTCCCTCTTGGACCGGCTCGATCAAACCCATTAAGTTCAACAAGGTCGATTTTCCAGAACCCGACGGTCCTGAAAACGTAATGAGGGAATGGTTGGGGATTTCTAAGCTTAAAGACTGGAGCGCTTGAACTTTTTGAGAGCCTAACTGGTAGCTGAAACTGACATTGCGGATGGTATAAAGGGCGCTTTTTTTGTTTTTCTTAGACATAGGTTTGGTTTTCATCTCAATAAATTTTAAGAAATTATACCACTTAAGCCGGAATTATTCATCGAAATAACAGCTGAAACAAAATAAAAAACCCCACATATAATTTTAATTCACCCATTTTTCCAGGTAATAAACAATTTAGAATTAATTGGAAACAAAGATTCTAATTTTCATCTTTTGCTTAGGAACTCCCTGAGACAGAAATGGCGCAAAGTCGAGTTTAAGAAGCTGTACTAAAACCTCGCTTATAGGGGTTTGAGAGCTTTTTCGGTGAGCATTTGCAAGCTTGGCGTTCAGGCGACGAACTCATGTTTACCAACATGGGTAAGGTGACTGATGCAAATGATCGCGAAAAGGATCCAAACACCGATAGCATGGTTTTAGTACAGCTTCTAAGAGCCTGTCGTTGAATTTTGGATCGAACCTCAAAAAACAGTCATTTTGCGATCTTTTGGTTTTTCACTTGTCCGCTGTCGGACATTCCATGCCGTACTTTTTCAAAGTTGAAATCCCGTCAAACTCTCCTGTTTTTTCTGAACATCCGAATGATTCAACGATCTCGGCTGAGTAAAATTTTAACCGATTTGGTGAAAAATTTTACTGTGAGAGGTTCAAGGATTGCAATATTTTGTTGGGGGCATTATATTCGCCACTTCGTTCACGATATCTTCTCGAGCCTTTTTGTTTAGAGCGTTACTTATGCGAAAGACCACATTCTTCTTTTTGAACAGATGGAACCGTTTCATCTTTCTATTGATTGCAGGGCTTCCTATTTCTTTAAGCTCCGAAGAAGGGCTTCCTCTTTACTACTGGCAGCAACAGAAGTTCGTGAACTTCGGCGACTACCTTTCCTTAAAAATCGTTGAAAGGATCGTAGGCGGTCCTGTCAAAGTCTTCATCAGACACCCGAAAAATAAAGACAAAAAGCTCCTTGCCTTAGGTTCTCTGATGTCTTTTGCTGCGGACGGCGATGTCATCTGGGGAACCGGCGTGAACGGAAAACTTCCCAACAAGGAAAGCTATGCTTTCACCCATCTGGACGTCCGTGCCGTGCGAGGCCCTCTAACGCGACAGTTCTTGAAGGAGACTTTTCAAATCGACGCTCCCGAGATCTACGGCGACCCGGCCTTGCTTGTCCCCTATCTCTTTCCCGAGTTCAAACGGAGCGAAAATCCCTCTTACGATTACATCATCATTCCTCACTACTCGGAACTGCATTTTTTCCCAAAAGAGATCTTTCCCAACGCAGTCTATGCGACTGATCCTTGGGACGAAGTGATCCGGAAAATTTGCGACAGCCGCTTCGTGATCTCAAGTTCATTGCATGGAATCGTTGTCGCAGAAGCCTTTGGCATCCCCGCCCGCATGCTCCGGATCACTGAGACAGAGCCTCTTTTCAAGTACTTCGACTATTACGCCGGCACTAACCGGCCCGATTTTCAGTTTGCCTATTCCGTTGAAGAAGCCCTTATGATGGGAGGAGAAAAGCCATTCGAATGCGACCTGATGAAGCTGTACGGCGCATTTCCTTTTGAGTTTTGGCCGAATGCCCATTTCGAATATCCTCCTTTAACTAATTGAGAACCTTATGCGCATCGTTATTTTTTCCGCTTACTTCGCTGTTCTTTCATTGTTTCCGGCATTATCGTTTTGTTCCGACTCTTATCTGATCGACAATGACTACACGGGAGATTTCGCAGCTGGCGACCTTTCTGATTCCGTTAAAGAGTTCATCCCATACCCCGGACTGACCGACCTCGAAAAAAAAACTCACAGCTTTATCCTCGAATCCAAAAGGATCGAAATTGATGGACATCCGGGATCGTTCAATCCATCGATCCTCCGCTGGAACGGTTCGCTGTTGCTTTCTTTTCGAGTCCGCGATCAAAAAAGCGTTTCGACCCACCAGATGGGACTTGTTTTTCTCGACGAACATTTTAATCCCGTCAGCAAGCCCTATGTCATTCAAATGCGCTTGCCTCCTCGGCAGCTGCCGACAAAAGATCAAGATCCGCGACTGATCTGCCTTCAAGACCGCCTTCTGATCGTTTATAGCAACACTCTCGACGAACCGAATGAGAAAGAAACCCGCCGCGTCTGCATTTCGGAGGTGAAATGGGATGGGGATTCTTTTTTTGTCGATGCAATCGAATGGATCGAAAGGTATCCCGGCATGACTAAATTGCGCTGGGAGAAGAATTGGACTCCTTTCGTCTATCAAGATGAGCTGCATCTGGTCTACAGCGTTGTTCCCCATCACATTTTCAAACCTGTTTGGGGGACCAGCTCTTGCGTCTCCGCCTGCTCATCGATCGGCCTTATCCAATGGAAATGGGGTGTCTTGCGCGGAGGGTCCCAAGCGTTTGTCGTCGATGGAGAATACCTTTCCTTTTTCCACTCATCGATCAATATGGCATCGGTACAATCGCTGGGAAAGGTGATCCAGCACTATTTCATGGGCGCCTACACGTTTTCTGCCAAACCTCCTTTTGCCATTACACGGATAAGCAAAGAGCCGATCGTGGGGAAGAACTTTTATAATGGCCCTGCGTACAAGACATGGAAACCCCTTCTGGTTGTTTTTCCCGGAGGGTTTATCTTCGATGAAAAGTTCATTTGGGTTCTTTATGGACGGCAGGACCACGAGCTCTGGGTCGCGAAGCTCGACAAGAAAGGCCTGTTCGACAGCCTAGTTCCGGTCACCTCGATGAAATAACCACAGGAAGAAGGATATGCTACGTAATAACAAGGGATTTCGATGGGGGCTTGCCCTTTTGATGTTTTGTCAATGCCAAGCCTCATTTGCCGCTGCAAATCCGATGATCGATTTAGAAGAATCGGCGCAAGATTTCGTTCTCGAAATCAAGAAAATCCAGATCCCAGGCTTTCCCAATGCCTTCAATCCTTCGATCATCCGTTGGAAAGGGTTGATCTTGATGAGCTTCCGGATCATACCCGACATCAAGAACTCGTACACTTCCCAGATCGGCCTTATTTGGCTCGACGAGGATTTTTGCCCGATCGGAGAGCCTCAGATCTTAGACACGACGCTTTCTCCCACGACCCCGTCCCGTACTGACGACGGCCGCATCGTTGCGGTCGGCGACCAGATCTACCTCGTCTACAGCGATAACACCGATCCCGAGATCAGCAAAGGCGGATTTCGCGTCTTCGTTGCAAAGCTTAGGTTCGATGGAGGGCTCTTCCATGTCGAAAACCCTGTCAAACTTTCCCAATTTGACGGAGAGATCAAAGAGAGGCGCGAAAAGAATTGGGTCCCATTTGATTATCAAGGCCAGCTTCTGCTTGCCTACAGCCTAGCTCCCCACGTCATCTTCCGCCCCCTTCTCGATACTGGAGCATGTGAAACAGTTGCCTACAGCTCTTCCAATTGGAAATGGCAATGGGGCGAACCGCGAGGAGGCTCTCCTGCTCTTATCGTCGGCGAGGACTACCTCTCATTCTTCCATTCATCCTTGAGCACTTCTACCCTTCATTCCGATGGGAGAAAAATGAACCATTATTTCATGGGAGCATACACCTTCTCTGCACAACCGCCTTTTCCCATCAAACGCGTCAGCCCTGAGCCCATCGTTGGAAAAGGGTTTTACAGAGGACCTGTCTACAAACCTTACTGGGGATCTGTCCGCTGCGTTTATCCCGCCGGATTTATTTTTGACGATAACTTCATCTGGGTTTCCTACGGAAGGCAAGACCATGAAGTGTGGATCGCCAAACTGGATAAGAAAGAACTATTGAACAGCTTAGTTCCAGTTTCTGCAGCCGAATAGGTTTTACTACCAAACCTCAAGAGGAAGTTGCAAAGTCGAGTTAAATGCTCCGCTTTTCAGCGAAGATCATTCCGAAGCACAATCGAACAACAGGCTCATATTCTGCAAAGCTTGTCGATAAATGTCTTAATGATTTATAAGAAAATCTAGAAACTTAAAATCTATTTTTGGAAAATTGAGGGAAAACTATGAACGGTCAAAAACTATTCTTTGCCGCATTCTTATCTTGCTGCTGCACTTTTTCGTATGCGCAACAATCATCGGGCGCCATTTGTGATACAGAGATTTATCCTAAACCATCCCCTGATGAATCTGTTCTTCCTTCTTTTGCGGATGCCGATACCAGCGGAGATGGCTCTGGCGGCTCAACAACCGACCCATCGGCAACTCCTTCCAAGCCTCAAGGCGATAAAGAATATTTCCCACAATCGTCCTCTTCTTCGACACCCAAAGGCGACAAAGAGTATTTCCCGCAGTCCACTGCCCCTACGACACCTAAAGGCGACAAAGAGTATTTTCCACCAGAATCTACAGCTCCTACAACACCCGCAGCACCTGCGACACCCAAATCTGAAAAAGAGGTCTACCCGGAATCTACCGTTCCTACGACGCCCATAACGCCTAAGAACGAGAAAGAGTACTACCCTTCAGCTTCCTCTAATCAGAACAAAAGCAATAGCAAAAAGGCTTCCCGATGAAAAAACTCGATTTGTTTCTGACATTACTTTTCTGCAGCACAGGTCTAGCTTTGAATGCGGGCGCTCCCGATAAAGAGATCTGCGCTAAGGATTATTTCCCTACTGAAGAAGCCCTGGCCCCGAGCTTGGCCGACGATGCCGATCCGGCCATGAGCCCAGGTTCCTCTAGCGGAGACTCACCTTCCCAAATTCCGGTCACGCCTCCAGAGCCCAACGTCAACAAACCAGCTGCTCCAGCAGCGCCGGCAAAGTAAATTTTGATCAGACCACCCCAGGACCTCTTTAAGGAGCTCCTGGGACAGGTCACAACCCATCTCCTTAACATTCAGTTACTTATAAAACAGCAAGAGTTCTAATCTGCACAACTATAAGTTGCAGCGGATCTTCATTTTCTGGTAAAATGGCTCCTAGTTTTCACAACATTGTTGGGTGCCGTCATGTTCAAGAAAATAATTTTTTCCCTAGCGACCTTGCTATCCCTCCCTTACGCTTTGAACGCCAAGATCATTGAGACGACTGAAATCAAGGACATTCTTGAAGAGATCGACGAAGACACTTTAGTCTTGTTCGATATGGACGACTCCCTGACCGACTCATCCATCAGCTTAGGAACGGGCGCATGGCGACAGTATGTCCGCGCAAAGATCGTTCCCGAATATGACACGAAGGCCCCAGGAAACCCTCACGACATCATGGCCCACGCAGCGGCGCAGAATATCCCTGTAAGGCCTGTTGAGCCCGATATTGTTCCTCTGATCGAAGACTTGCAAGAGAGGCGGATCGCAGTGTTTTGCCTTACAGGACGCGGATACAGCAACTGGTATTCGACGCCCATGGAAGGGATCGGCGAAATGACTGCCAACCAATTGAAGAGCGTAAGGATCGACTTCACGAAGACAACGGTTCCCGAGCAATTCCAACAGATCGACCCTACCGTCCTTTACCATGGGATCTTTCTGACAGACCACATCAAGAAAGGGCCTTTTTTGGAAAATCTCTTTGAACAAACGGGATACCGACCAACAAAGGTCGTCTTCATCGACGACAAATTAGAGGAGAACAAATCGGTGGAAAGCGCGCTTGACAAATTGGGAATTGCCAATGTCTGCGTCTGGTACCATCGGGCGCAATCCAATAACCGGGACTTTAACCCGCTGCAAGCTTCAGTCCAACTTGAAGCATTCTTAAAAGATCAAACGATCCTCACGGACGAGGAAGCCAAAGAAAAGTCTGAGGCAATCGAAGAGGTCGATCCTGACGATTTCTTCAAAAGGCTTATCGCCTCCTATTTTCCAACAGAGACAGGCAAATAATAGATCTCTTGCATAACCCGCTTTGCCTGGAAAGATCGGAGATTTTTTCACAAGTTTTTAGAAACTGTTTACAGTTTCGGATCTCACGAATGAGTCGGGAAGAGAGTGGGATAAAAACCTGTGAAAAAAGAACGATTTTTCCAGGCGAATGGGGTTACGCAAGAGATCTAACAGGCTCTAAAAGAAAACCTGGTCAATAAGCCGCAACATCCGCTAATTGACCAGGCGATAGATCCTCAGACCTTAAAAAATCCTTTAGTGCAGGTCGTGGAAGGCCACTGAAGAAAGCTCGACAGGTTTTCCTGAGACAATCGTGTGGTTCTCCCCTGCTTCCCAAAGTTGATCGTTCAGCATCATTTTGAACTCAAATGTCTCAAAAGGCTCCGTAGACTCATAGATCCACTGGCTCCCTTCTTTGCGCATTTCAATTCCGGGCCCCCACGACATCTTAGGCCCTGTGCCGCGGATGTAGAGCTTATCTCCTTCATTCCCTTCATATTTCACAACGATCCGCGCTGTGAATGGAGGTTGGTTTGAGACAGAAGCTTGCGTAATAGGAGCTGGACTGGAAATGTTGCCGCAATTGAGCACATCGGGCGGTGTTGTCTGCGTTTCGATTTTAATTTCGGGACAGGTCCAGAGAATTTTGTGGATGCGCGGCAATTGATCATGGATATGAACGGGAGCCGGCAATTGTGCTTGGAATTGAGCTAAAGGGGCTTTTTGGAAGACGCGCATGATTTTTACGCTGAGCTGTTCGCACAAAGGAGCTGTCTTTTTGAGCTGCAAGATCTCTTCCCATGCTTTGTTGCTTTCTAACTCAGCGCGGGCTTTCTCCTGTTCGTAATCTCCATTGGGGCAGGACACTTGAAATTCAGATAGGCTCGGAATTTCCTTCTGCTTCCAATCTTTCAAAGTGCCAACAATATAATCACTGATGGCGTTGTTGACGGTTTGCAGGGCAACTAACCGCTTAGAAAACTTCTGGACCTCAACATCTTTTGCGCTATCTAAGGACCAATCGATCCGGTCCACTTCAGCATATGCTGCAAGAAGGTTCTCCTTCAGCATTTGAGAAGGAGCTAAGTTAGCTTTAAGGATTTCTACATGGGGAAAACACGTATCTGGCGATCCGGAACGTGTGCTTGAAACTGGCATAATAACCTCGTTATTTAATTACTGAGAGAATTAAAAACCATTCAAGCTTACAGAAAGCTTAAATCGGAATCAAAGCAAAACCGATAAATGAATTTTTGGATCATTTATTTTTAAAAAATGACAGCCAAGATCTTTTTTTAGATGCAGTCAAAAACCAACTTTTGACGTTGTTTAGGTATATCTATTAAGGCAAAAAAAAGCCCGGTCAATGAGTCGGAGTATCCTATCGGATTCGCGACTGATTTGACCGGGCATTTGATCAGTTGAACTTGGATAGTTCTTTAGCTCAAGTCATGGAAGGTCACTGAAGAGAGCTCGAAAGGTTTTCCAGACTCCACCGTGTGGTTATCGCCAGTTTCCCAAAGCTGATCGTTCAGCATCAGTTTGAAATTAAATGTCTCAAAAGGCTCTGAAGACTCATAGATCCACTGGCTACCTTCTTTGCGCAGTTCAATCCCTGGGCCCCATGACATATTAGGTCCTGTGCCGCGAATGTAGAGCTTATCACCATCGTTTCCTTCGTAGTTCACAACAATTCGCGCTGTCAGGTTCGGCTTATTACCATCGATAGGTTCTGAAACAGCTGAAGTCTCAGAAGCAGACGAGCTGGAAGGTTGTTCGCTTAATGAAGCTGTTTGAGGAGTTGTTGAAGAAAAATCGATAGAAGGTTTTGGCATTTCACCTTGAATGCGAGGAGCCTGCCAGAACAGGCGTTCAAATTCCGGTAGTTGTCCAATGATGTTGACCTGTGGTGTTAAACGGGATTGGAACTCAACTAAAGGCGCCCTTTGGAACACCCGGGTAATCTTTTTGCTAAGCTGCTCGCAGAAAGTTCCAAGTGACTTGACTTGGAAAACTTCTTCCCAAGCTTTTTCCCTGCGAAAATGGGCCATTGTTTTATCGTGGGAATAGTCCCCGCGCGGGTTAGATCTGCGGTATTCCACTTCTGATGGGAACTCTTGTTTGCTTCCGCATTGATCCCAATTTGTCACCGTCTTAACAATGTAATCGGCCAAGGCGTTATTAAAATCTTGGATAGTGATCAACCTCTCCGCCAAATACTTGATCTTATCGGGAGTTTGTTCCTCATCTAATGCCCAGTCAATCCGGTCCACTTCTGTGTAAGCTGCAATGTAGTTCTCTTTCAGCTTTTCGGAAGGACGAATGATTTCTGCAAAAGGAACATGTTGAAAACATGTGTCGGGATGCCCAGACCTGATACTAGATGCTGTAGACGCTATAGACATAATAACCTCTTTTTAAATCAATTTAAAACAATTAAGAATGATTATAACACAAAATACAAAAAAATTATCGAATTAAAAAGCATAGTAATATGTTTAAATTTTTTTAAAATCGAGAAATGAAAAATAATTTTTTGAATCTAATCCCGGATTGAGGTAATGAGAAAGGATGGCGACAAGGAGCACCCTTTCATGGGATATACGGAAGAACACGAGCGGCTGGACGAATATCGGACCAGAAAGGCCCTTTGGAAAAAATGGGGCCCTTACTTAAGCGAACGTGCTTGGGGCACGGTCCGCGAAGACTACAGCACGGATGGAAATACATGGACCTACTTCACCTATGATGATGCACGCTCGCGCGCCTACCGCTGGAACGAAGATGGCCTCGGCGGGATCTGCGACCGGATGCAGTGCCTGTGCTTTGCTTTAAGCCTATGGAACGGCAAAGACCCTTTTCTGAAAGAGAGGATGTTCGGCTTAAGCGGGCCTGAAGGCAACCACGGCGAAGACGCCAAGGATTACTGGTACTATCTCGACAGCACGCCGACCCATAGCTACATGAAGATGCTCTACAAATACCCTCAAGGCGAATTCCCCTACGCGCAGGTCCGATCGGAAAATAAAAAGCG